>SLOE01000036.1 GCA_007132715.1 Bacteroidales bacterium | reverse complement strand
TTTATATAAGTGCCGTAAAACCCACAAGTCTTTTTAGCTTGTGGGATGTAAGGCACAAATGGTTTTAACCTTGCGAAAAAATATAGTGACGGACAGTTTCAGGGCTTGCCTCGCCAATAGAACATACGAAGTATCCATCTGACCAGAAAGTGCGTTCTTTCCAAAAGTTTTTTGACGCGGCTTAAGGAGCTTTACAAGGGCGGAGGGTATGGTGAATTCACCCGGCCCGGCGAGGTCAGGATCTCCTTTATTGCCACCAACCATACCACGGGAGGTAATTCCTGCAGTCCGGTCATCAATGGCAACGGGCACCTTGTCGGGGTGAATTTTGACCGTGTATGGGAGGGTACAATGAGCGACATTATGTTCGATCCCGAAGTGTGCCGCAATATCAGTGTTGATGTAAATTATATACTGTATATTACGGATGTATATGCAGGTGCCGGATACCTGCTTGAGGAGATGAGCCTTGTGCCCTGACGGCCCCCAATTCTTTATTTAATCCGGTTTTAAATTTCCGGTTAACCGGCAAAAGACCGAAAACATGATTTTTATTAGGGTTTCGGTATAATGCAAATAATAAATTTATGATTGCCAAAACGAGGCAGGGAATAAATTTTAGTGTTATAAAAATAACAATGTTAAAATTGTAACAATATAATAATAACCATCAAATAAAAGAAAACAAAGCCAGAAGTTCAGGAATTAGTAAAAAGTTTGGCCGATAAATATGGCAGGAAGAGGGAGAATCTCCTCCATATTTTACAAGGCATAGTTGAGCAGGAAAGATACCTGTCTGATGTGGCGCTGACCGAAGTTGCCCGGGAACTTGACCTGTCCGCCGCACAGGTATACGGAACTGCAACCTTCTACACTTTTCTTGACACCGAACCAAGAGGTAAATATGTGATCAGGGTGTGCCGCACCATCAGTTGCGATATGAAAGGAAAGAACAGGATTATACAGGCAATCGAAGATGCCCTCAAGGTCAGGCTTGGTGAAACAACCCAGAACAACAAGTTCACGCTTCTTGAAACAAACTGCATGGGGTGGTGTCATGAAGGGCCGGCGATGCTTATCAATGACCAGGCCTATACCAACCTGACCGAGGAGAAGGTGATCGAGATCATTAACGATTACGCAAAGAATAAATAAAACATTTAAAATAAAGGAGAATCTCGCCATGACATATAAAAAGTTAAAGAGAATTGATCTTATCTTCCATGAGGATTGCGATTGCAGTCAGGTGCTTGAGAAGACCTTCCGCAAGAGCAATGATGAGATCATAAACGACATCCTGGAATCGGGCCTCAAGGGCAGGGGCGGAGCTGGTTTCCCAACGGGACTTAAATGGAAATTCACTGCTGAACAACCTTCCGGCGATCGCTTTGTGATATGCAATGCCGATGAAGGAGAACCCGGCACTTTCAAGGACAGGGAGATATTGTTCAAGGTGCCAAGCAAGGTTTTTTCCGGTATGGCTGTGTGCGCCAAAGTAATTGGTGCCAAAAAAGGATATATCTATCTTAGGGGGGAATACAGGTTCCTTCTGCCACAACTGACTAAGGCGCTGGATGTTTTTCATAAGGAAATTAAGGACCTGCTTGATTTTGAAATTATCATACAGATGGGAAGCGGCGCTTATATATGCGGAGAGGAGAGCGCCCTTTTCGAATCGATGGAAGGAAAACGCGGAGAGCCGAGGAACAAGCCTCCCTATCCGACTGTTGCCGGATTCATGAACAAACCGACAGTGATCAACAATGTTGAAACGCTGGTATATGCTTTTATGATCTGCAAGCACGGGCCGACAAGGTTCAAGGAACTGGGTACTTCCGATTCCCGGGGGTCAAAGGTGTTCTCTGTTTCGGGTGATACTCCCATCGCCGGGATCTATGAGCTGGAGCTGGGTATGTCGCTTGACCATTTTGTTGAGGAATTTGGCGATGGTGATACCAAGGCGGTGCAGGTTGGAGGAGCTGCCGGCTTTTGTGTGCCGCGGAAAAAATTCAAGGATACCATTATTGGATTTGAAGGAGTTCCAACCGGCGGGTCGATGAAAGTGTTCAACTCATCACGATCGATGTATAATGTACTGCATAATTACCTTGAATTTTTCGAGGAAGAGTCATGCGGACAATGCACACCCTGCCGGGTCGGATGCCAGCAGCTTATCAAAGGCATTGAAGCTGTCAAAAAAGGCGAACAGAAAGCGGCCTACCTGGACCAGCTTATGAAGCTGAGCGAGACCATGAAGCTGGCTTCGAAATGCGGACTGGGCCAGTCGGTTGCCAACTCTTTCAGCTCAATAGTTGATAACTTCAGGGAAGAGATGATATATTAATTTGCAACTAAACCATTAAAAACAGAAAAATGGCTAATAATATAAATTTAAAAATAGACGGTGTAGATGTTCAGGTTGAAGAAGGCAGGACCATACTTGATGCAGCCAGGGCCATTAATGTCCATATACCTACCCTGTGTTACCATGAGGATCTTTGTGTTGCCGGCAACTGCCGTGTTTGTGTTGTGGAAGTAACTGGAGCAAGAGCCCTTGTCGCTTCCTGTGCAATGCCCGTATCGGAGGGTATGGAGGTTGAAACCAACACCCTCAAGGTCCGATCAGCAAGAAAGAACATCATTGAACTCTTGCTGTCAGAACACAACGCCGATTGCACCAACTGTTACAAGAACAAGCAGTGCGAATTGCAGGATCTTGCAAGCGAATACAAGACGTCAGGAGAGCAGCTTTATATGGACCTTGTTCCCCTGAAGAATTATACCATCGATGACTTTTCTCCTTCGATCATCAAGGATGACAGCAAATGCATCCGCTGCCAGCGCTGTGTGCGGACATGTGAGGAACTGCAGCATGTGAGTGCGCTTGGTGTGGCATACAAGGGAGACAAAATGAAGATATCGACCTTCTTCGAAAATTCCATGTTTGATGTGGTGTGTACCAACTGCGGGCAGTGCATCAACCGGTGCCCGACAGGATCGCTTATCGAGCGTAACTATGTGGATGAGGTTTGGGATGCCATATATGACGAGAAAAAACATGTTGTGGTGCAGACGGCACCTGCCACAAGGGTTGCTCTTGGTGAGGATCTGGGACTTGAACCGGGCCAGGTTGTAACCGGCAAGATGGTTTCCGCCCTTAAGAGGGTGGGTTTCGACTCGGTTCTTGATACCGACTTTACAGCCGACCTGACGATAATGGAAGAGGGCACGGAGCTTCTCACCAGGCTTAAGAAGGCGCTGGTGGACAAGGATCCCACCGCGAAACTGCCTATGGCAACATCATGTTCACCGGGCTGGATCAAGTTCATCGAACATACCTTCCCGGAATATCTTGACAACCTTTCAACGTGCAAGTCGCCCCAACAGATGTTCGGCGCCCTGGCCAAGACATATTATGCACAGAAGAGGGGAATTGATCCCGAGAATATTGTTTCTGTTTCCATCATGCCATGCGTTGCCAAGAAATTTGAGGCCGACAGGCCCGAGATGAGGAGCAGCGGATACAAGGATGTGGATTACGTGCTTACGACCCGTGAGATGGCAAGGATGATCAGGCAGGCGGGACTGGACTTCAATGCATTGCCGGAGGACAGTTATGACAGCATCATGGGCGAATCATCCGGAGCTGCCGTAATTTTCGGTGCAACCGGTGGTGTAATGGAGGCTGCACTGCGTACTGCATATGAGATTGTGACTGGACGCGAGGTGCCTTTTGAGAACCTCAACATTACACCGGTACGTGGCATGGACGGTGTGAAGGAGGTCACTGTGAAAATTGAAGGTACTTTGCCTGACTGGAGTTTCCTTGAAGGCGCTGAGCTTAAAACGGTTACAGCTCACGGACTGACAAATGCCAAGTTGGTAATGGAGAAGGTTAAATCGGGTGAGGCCGATTACCACTTTATCGAGATCATGGCCTGCCCCGGAGGTTGCATAGGTGGCGGTGGCCAGCCGATACCCACAAACATGGAGATACGCAAGAAGCGTACAGAGGCGATATACATGGAGGATGCCGGCAAACCGATCAGGAAGTCGCATGAGAACCCGGAAGTTGTTGCGATATACAAGGAGTTCCTGGGTGAACCTTGCGGACATAAGTCGCATGAACTTCTGCATACTCATTACAAGGCACGGCACAGGTACTAGGTCGCAATCAATATTACAAGCCAACAAAGGCCGTTCATGCGAACGGCCTTTGTTGGTGTATAACAGATACTCTCGATTACCACCTTTGTGTTACCTCCAACCTGTGATCATTTGCCCGGGGTATTAAAGGTATTTCCTGTACTCATCGGGCAGGTCAAAATACTGCCTGTATCTTTCTCTGTCGGGACCCAGTTCTTCCTTATCCTTGTCACGCATCCGGTAGGTGCATTTTTCTCCGGCTATTCCCGAGAAGAAGATCTCAAATTCCGTCCCTTTTTCGTCTACCATTAAGATCCTGACAAGTTTCTCGTTTTCAGTGTGGTTAAGCCTTGCATGGCAGATGGGACAGTAGAAAAGGTACTCCTCGCCTTCTTTGATGTCGAAGGCGGGATGATGCTCGGTCGTGTAGTTGCCTAATTCGGAGCTGAGAAAGATAAGGCCGTGCTTGTTATCCCTGGTTTTGGCAGAAAACACAAGATTGTTGCCTATTCTCAGATGGCCCCTGCATACTGTGCACTGATAGTCATACTCCATTGTTACCTCCGGTTTTTGTTAGAAATTATTTGGCCTTTGTATATGTCGTGGTTGATTTTTCGGGGACTGATTCCCTGATACTGAGTTTATCAGTTCTGAAATATCCGAAACCGCCTTTTTAACAGGCAGGCTCATCTCCTCGCCAAAGCTTACATCAGATGGCTGGACACCCAGAATGTAAACGGGCATGCTAAATAGTTCGGATAGCTTAGCAAATGAGATATTATGAGTGCCTGTGGTGAGGTCGGTCATCTCTCCGACCCCTGCAAGTCGCCAGAAACCCGGCTGGCGGCCAAAATCTGCTGCATCGGCTATTACAAGAATATCGGGGGCAAGCGAATTGATCTTGCCGATATGGTTCTCTATCCCCATCTCAACAGGAAGCCCGGATACACGGCCGTTATTCCGGATACCTGCAGCTATATATACACCCGCACCGTCATCCTTTTTCAGTACGTTTCCCACACCCGCAAAAAGTACTTTTTTGTCAGTTCCGGCAAGTATATGATCAAGGGTCATATTCACAGGCCAAGAGTTTTTACCTGGACATCTCTGAGGCAGTCGGGGCAAAGTATGTTGAACATATCCTTCCTTTTCAGATGGTCCTGTACCGGAACTTCTGTTTTTGAAGGATCTTCAAGTCGCAGTTTTTCGTTCAGCATGTTCAGGTTCAGAATTGAGGCGAATGCTTTCGGGCCCAGCTTGCCGTGCAGGTAAAACAGGTGCTGTTTGGTGGTTATGATCGCGTTGCAGTTTTCACACACAAGGAGTTCCCTCTCCTGCAGTTCTACAACCTCTTTTCTGTCGGTTACCGCAAGGTCATAGATCTTGTCGGACAGGACCACACCCTTCCCGGTAATGCAGTGCTCCTGGCACTGACCACAAAAAAGGCATTTCCCGTAGTCCCTGGTTATGGTGCGAATTCGTTTTTCCCGGTTATCCGAAAAAGTTATGGCATGTGAGGGACAAACGTTGGCGCAGGTCTGGCAGCCTACGCAGTTCTTTTCGTCAACCACCGGTTTCCCCCGGTATCCTTCGAAAGGCTGGTGACCCTTCCGGGGGAAAGGACTGGTGTAGGCCGGACTGAACAGCGAGATGACAGCCTCTTTGATTTCACGTATTTTTGGATACCTCATCGATCTTCTTTTTGGGTTCCGGACTGAGATGACCTGTTATTGTCCCTTTTTATCCTGATCATGCTCATCCTTATAGTCGTCGTGAATACTTTTTTCTCCCAGCTTGATCCCGAACTTGTATGAACCTCTTGCCAGCGCATGTGCTGCAACTGTAGCCGTGAAGAAAAGCAAAGGAATTGCCACAAGCGCTTTAATGCCGGTGTTTATGAATCCGTACCGCACAAGCACGCCCAGCAGTATGCTGCAGGTACCAAGGGTAACGCATTTGGTGGCGGACTGCAGGCGGTTGTAAACATCGGGAAGACGCAACAGTCCCACACACCCGAAAATATTGAACAAAACTCCGGTGGCTATCAGGATTGTGCTGATTATTATTGCTATATCGGACATATTGGTTACTTTATCCTGGGTTAATACTTTTTGGTTTCTCTAATAATATCGCCGGTTTTCGTCACCGCCCCCTGGTCTTTTATCATTCATTCATTCAGCTTTTTGTTTTCCAGATATTTAGCCAGTGTGATAGTGCCGATGAAACTCAGGATGATCCATGCAATGCCTATATCCAGGATAAATGGCCTGCCGGTCAGTATGGCAAGGATGGCGCAGATCCCGACCACCAGAATTCCGAAAATATCCAGTCCCACCATCCTGTCCGCTATCGTCGGCCCCCTGATTATCCGGTAAAGGCAGAAGACGCATAATCCCGTCTGTATGTAAAGAAGAATTTCCAGCATCTTATTCAAATATTTTTTTGATGTAGTTTTCAAACCTTCCCGATACCTTCCTGGTATACTCAACAGGATCTTCAGAACTTATATATATCCAGTG
>SLOE01000088.1 GCA_007132715.1 Bacteroidales bacterium | reverse complement strand
TGGGCTGATGTACATTTTTGGTTTGATCCTGACGAATTTTATCCAGTTTGTTTATGTTATGTTCTTTAAAGTTTATTTATGACCGGGATGAATTTAGTTGGGCTATTTTTGTTCCGGCCTGACCTGGCAGAGCTTTGTCCTTGCTTTCTCACTTCATCTTTTCACTTAGCAACCGGGCAAATCCTCTGATATCCTCTTCAGTGGTATCCCAGGAGGTCATCCAGCGTACCTCTGAGGTCTCCTCGTCCCACACGTAAAAGAAATACTCCTTCTGGAGCCCGGGCACTATCTCCGGGGGAACGATAGCGAAAACCCCGTTGATCTGCACTTTTTGAGTTATCTCAATGCCGGGTATCCTGGAGACCTCATCAGCCAGCAGCCGGGCCATGCTGTTCGCATGGCCTGCATTTTTGTGCCATAACCCGTCAGTCAGCATCGCTTCAAATTGTGCCGCAATATACCGCATCTTTGAGGCAAGCTGCATGCCTTGCTTGCGCACGTACTTGAAGTTCCTCTCCAGCTCACGGTTAAAAAAGACGATGGCCTCGCCGTACATCAGTCCGTTCTTGGTGCCGCCGAATGAAAGTACATCGATGCCGGCCCCGCCGGTAATATCTGCAAGGGGCACTCCAAGCGATACTGCAGCATTGCATATCCGTGCCCCGTCCATATGCACCAGCAGTCCGAGTGAGTGAGCATAATCGCATATCTCCCTGAGCTCGTCAGGGGTATATACCGTTCCCATCTCTGTGGCCTGTGTTACCGAAACAACTTTCGGCTGTGCATGGTGCTCAAAATCAAAACCGTGCATATGCTTCTTTATGAGATCGACGGTCAACTTGCCGTCGGGCGGACTAACGGTCAATAGCTTGCACCCGGTAAAGAACTCGGGTGCGCCGCACTCATCACAGTGTATATGTGCCGTATCGGCACAAATGACCGAATTCCAGTTCTCGGTCGAGGCTTTTAGTCCCAGAACATTGGCTGCCGTACCCGTGAACACGAAATATACCCCGGCACCGGCACCCAACTCTTTCCTGATCTTTTCGGCTGCGGCGGCAGTATAGGGATCGTCGCCATAGGCAACCACGTGACCCTCGTTTACCCTGTTCATTGCATCCAGCACGGCAGGATGTACTCCCGAATTGTTGTCGCTTGCAAAACCTCTTCTGTGCATTATCTATGATCTCTTTCTTAATGGTAAAAATATTCGAATTATGGGCAAAAATGGCATTTACGGGTAAATAAATCAAGAGTTAAAGTTAATTTAATCTTAAATAGGTAGTTTAGCAGCGGAATTGGTGACGAAATTGGCGGCGGTGCAGAAAGTAAGGTTTCCAGCAGGGTGGATAAAAGCGAATATGGTTTTAAGGGCGAAAATAAAGGCAACAGGATCGGCAGCAGGATCGGCAACAGGATCGGCAGCAAGATAGCCCCCAGGGTGGGTGAAACAGCGCACAATAATTTGAACAAAGAGCGGTTTATCAGGTTTATTAATTATTCCAATGCATTGAAGTACCCCGGGGAAAAGCCCCGAAGTATAAAATGGAATATACATTTTCCGACCCAGAGGTCGGGGAAACGAAGCCGTGAAGCTAGTAAGATCGGCGAAGCCAATTGAACTACTTTAATAATAAAATGTCTCGAATAACAAATTTCCAGGCCATATTCCGGACAGGCCGGTTTGGTCGCAAGGCTCCCGGAAACCATGATATAAGCTTAGTGCGCTCCCTGAAGGCCGTCAGTAATGACGGTCTGACCGGGGGATCCAATCCCGCAAACTATATCAAAAACTTTGTGCAACTCAGGAAGTACTTCAGCAATGACGGTCTGACCGGGGGATCCAATCCCGCAAACCTTTTTATCAGCTCACTGCGCCCATGGCTGCTAACCCTGCTCCTTTTGTTACCGGCAGCAGCGCCCCACACAAATGCAGGCACTGAGCAACCCGCGGTGGCGTCTCACAGTATTTCAGGCTACGTTTCAGTCAAAGACGGCATGGATCCTTCGGGGCTTTCAATATCGCTCTTTTCTGTACCGGGAAATTTTCCCGGCGTGCCAACCGAGATAGTGCTGACAGACTCAACCGGATACTTCGCGTTCATTTCCGCCGTAAGGCCTCCCTATCTTCTCAAGATCGAGGGGAGTGAAGGATCGGGAAGGGTGTGGTTTCCGGCGTTGACACCGGCTGCAGAAAAGAATATCAGCTACCCGGTTACCGAAAAGATCGTGATCCTTCACACCAATGACCAGCATTTTACTCATAATAAACCTGATGAACTGAAGGCCACGCTGGAAGAGATAAGAAACAGCTATGACGATGTATTCCTGTTCAGCGCCGGCGATATTTTTGTCAGGCACCCGCTGAGGTGGATCGTAAATGGCCGCCTGATGAGAGATCAGGGATGGTTTGGCGAGAGATCGGCATTCATGATAAATTCGATGAATGAGCTGGGTTACGACCTCATGACTCCGGGAAACCACGAATTCGACTACAGGGAGCCTTATACCAGGCAGGCACTGGACCTGGCTGATTTTCCGCTTATAGGAGCCAATGTTGAAATTTTTACAGATGCGTTTCCGCCGCTGCACAGGTACGCCATACTTAAGACCACTACATGGCGAGATATGGCTGTTCTGGGACTTACAACGGTGAGCGGGAACAAAGAAGGCATTTCAGAAAATAATATTCTCGAGACGGTAACCAATTACATCTCACTCAGGGATTCGGCCGATTTACTGGTTGCCCTGACGCATATCGGACTGAGAAGGGACAGAGAGCTGGCAGAGGCATTCTCTCAGTTCGATCTGATTGTAGGCGGACATTCGCACGATCGGCTTGAGGAGGGTGAGATGATCAACTCAGTGCTGATAGTCCACGCCGGGGGTAATCCGCATATTGTGTCTGACCGGCACCCGGCTCTCATGGGAAAGGTCCTGCTGAAAATGGAAAACGGTGTCATAGTGTCAAAGGAGGGGCGAATAATCGAGATCCTGGAAACAACAGCTACCGCGAGGGACCAGTAGGATCGCGGCTGCCCGGGTAAGAAATCACTGTTGCCCGGGCAGGATACCACGGCTGCCCGGGTAACGAATCACGGCTGCCCGGGTAACGGATCGCGGCGGCCCGGGTAACGAATCACGGCTGCCCGGGTACGGAACCACGGCTACTCAGGTAAGGGAACAAACGGAATACGGTCACTGTTGATAATTTTTCAAAACATTGGACACTGCCTCCCGGAAAAAGCTTCCTTAATTTTTTATCTTTGTCACCGACCGGCATTTTCAGATACCCGATGGAAAACTATATCGTATCAGCACGCAAATACAGGCCCGAAACGTTTCAGACCGTC
Source organism: Bacteroidales bacterium (assembly GCA_007132715.1). GTDB lineage: Bacteria > Bacteroidota > Bacteroidia > Bacteroidales > PUMT01 > PXAP01. Next base: position 18,563 of record SLOE01000088.1, on the reverse strand, counting down.
ATCGGACAACCCTCCATTACCACCACACTAAAAAATGCCATCAAAAGCAAGCAGCTTGCACATGCCTACCTCTTCTGCGGTCCCCGCGGCGTTGGAAAGACAACATGTGCCAGGATCTTTGCAAAGACCATCAACTGCCCTGACCTTACACCCGATATTGAGGCCTGCAACAAATGTGAATCCTGCCTCGCCTTCAACTCATCACGCTCTTTCAACATACACGAGCTGGATGCAGCTTCGAACAACTCGGTAGACGACATAAGGACCCTCATTGAACAGGTCAGAATCCCCCCCCAGGTGGGCAGGTACAGCATCTATATCATTGACGAGGTGCACATGCTTTCATCCCAGGCCTTCAATGCCTTCCTGAAAACACTTGAAGAGCCTCCGCCGCATGCAATATTCATACTGGCGACAACCGAAAAGCACAAGATACTGCCTACAATCCTCTCCAGGTGCCAGATTTTCGATTTTAACCGTATCAGGGTTGAGGATATTGTCGTACACCTGGAAGCTATAGCCTCAGCCGAAAATATTACAGCGGAAACCGAGGCACTTAATGTGATCGCACAAAAAGCTGACGGCGCAATGCGGGACGCACTCTCGATCTTTGACCAGATAGCCGGCTTTTCAGAGGGAAAGATCACCTACAGCAATGTATTGAGTAACCTCAACGTCCTTGATTACGATTACTATTTCAGGCTCACTGAGGCAATCCTTGCCGCCGATATCCCTGCAGCGCTGATGATATTCAACGAAGTGCTGGACAAGGGCTTCGACGGCCACAATTTTGTGAACGGTCTGAGCAGGCATTTCCGCGACCTCCTGGTGTGCCAGGACGAGATCACACTGCAACTGCTTGAGGTTGGTGCCTCAATTCGCAAAAAGTACAGGGAGCAGTCCGGGGAATGCCCCCCCGAACTGCTTGTCCGGGCTCTTGATATCACCAACCAGTGCGATGTTTCTTTCAGGTCGAGCAAGAATCAGCGACTGCATGTTGAGCTTTGCCTTATCAAGCTTTGCAGCCTGAAGGCAGCCGAAAAAAAAAAATCTGAACCCGGCACAGACAACCTGAAAAGGGAAAAGTCACCCGAAAAGGAAAAGGCAGCAACAAAACCCGCAGCGGCCACTACAGTCTTACTCCCTGATAATAAAGCCCCTGAGGTGCATGGCGGACCTTCCCGGCAACCTGGAGCAGTAGCAGCAGCCGGTGACACTGACCCGCAGCCCGTCAAACCCGGTGTACCCCCTGCTGCAACATCCCTGCCGAACACCGAACAGGCAGAGAAGGGCGAGGTCCCTGATATCGATCCCGGTCAGGCACCGGTTACCGGCCAGGGCAATGCCAACGGAACTATCTCAATTAAAGATGTCCTGAGGGGCGACGTTGCCGCCCCCGCCGATGCACAGGAGGAGGAGATACCGGATTTCGGCAGCGATGACGAAGAAGACCAGCCCGAAACCGACGATGGCGACGATTTTACCGAGAAGGACCTGACAGAGCAGTGGAAGAAATTTGCCAACCAGATCAGGAACAAGCACCCGAGGCTTTATAATACGCTCCTTGCCAACAAACCGACGATAACCGGACGCCACTCTATCGGGTTCGAGATCAGTAACCCCCTGCAGGAGGAGGCGCTCAACAAGATAAAACCCGACTTGATTAAACACCTGAGGCGTGAATTGAACAAAAACGTAGAGCTGGAGATTATAATTAACGAAGAGCTGCAGGGGAGCAGGCTCTACCTGCCCGAGGACAAGTTTGAGCATATGGTCAAAAAAAACCCCGATCTGGCATTACTCAGGCAAAGGCTTAATCTTGACTTCGAATAGGCAGAACAGGCTCCCACACCGAATATTATACTATTTTACAACAAGTTAACTCAAACACTATGCAAAGCGAAAAGATAAGAATTGAAAACGGCAGACTGGTAGTGCCCGATATGCCCGTGATCCCCTTTATCGAAGGCGATGGTATCGGGCCCGATATATGGGCTGCATCGGTCCGCGTCTTTGATACGGCGGTTGAAAAGGCTTACAGCGGTAAAAGAAAGATAGCCTGGAAAGAGGTCCTGGCCGGTGAGAAGTCACACAAAGCCACCGGCGAATGGCTTCCGCGGGAGACCCTCGACACCATATCCGAATACCTGGTTGCAATAAAGGGCCCCCTGACCACACCCGTTGGAGGCGGCATCAGGTCGCTCAACGTGGCGCTCAGGCAGATACTGGACCTTTACACATGCCTCAGGCCGGTAAAATATTACGAGGGGGTGCCCTCGCCCGTGAAGGACCCTTCGACCACCGACATGGTCATCTTCCGCGAAAACTCCGAGGATATTTATGCCGGTATCGAATGGATGGCCGGTACCGAAGAGAACCAAAAGGTTATAGATTTCCTTACCGGGGAAATGAACGTAGGCAGTATCCGGTTCCCCGAAACATCCTCCATCGGTATCAAGCCTGTCTCCCGCCAGGGCACAGAAAGGCTGGTACGAGCCGCGATCAACTACGCCATCGAGGAAAAGAGGGACTCCGTAACGCTGGTCCACAAGGGAAACATCATGAAGTTCACCGAGGGGCAGTTCAAGCAGTGGGGATACGAGCTGGCAGAAAAGGAGTTTGCCGATAAGGTGTTCACCTGGAAGCAGTATGACGGGATAGCCGCCGGGAGCGGCAAGGAGGCCGCAGACAGGGCACAGGAAGAGGCGGTGAAAGCCGGAAAAATAATCATAAAGGATGTGATAGCCGATGCCTTCCTCCAGCAGATACTCACCAGGCCCGCCGAATATTCGGTAATCGCCACCATGAACCTGAACGGCGACTACATTTCCGATGCACTGGCAGCAATCGTGGGCGGCATTGGCATCGCCCCGGGAGCCAACATCAACTACGAGACAGGTCATGCCATATTTGAGGCGACACACGGAACGGCCCCCAAGTACGCGGGAATGGATAAGGTGAATCCCGGCTCGGTAATACTCTCTGGGGTAATGATGTTTCAGTACATGGGATGGCAGGAGGCTGCAGATATGGTCGTGCGGGGACTCCAACGGGCAATTCTCAGCAAGACCGTTACCTATGACTTCGCACGGCTGATGACCGACCCGAAAGAGGTGTCATGCTCCGGTTTCGGCACTGAGATCATCAGGCATATGGACTGAGTGAAGAATAAGGAGTATTGCTATTCTACGGGTGATACCGGTGGCATAAACAAGCGGCAATTTGATTGAACATTCGTGGCATCTTGTTTGTTAACTGTATAACACTGCATTTAACGGGACACCCATGCGATGTGTCAAGGGAATAGAAACTTAATCAACAATTAAAGATTACAGATTATGCTAAACAAAAAAGTTGAACAGATACTGAACGTGCAGGTTGAGAAAGAGGGTTACTCTTCAAATCTCTACCTGGCTATGGCCTCGTGGGCCGAAACAAAGGGTTATGAAGGCATTTCGAACTGGATGCACGCACAGGCCGAAGAAGAACGGGAGCATATGCTGAAGCTTATCGGCTACATTAACGAGCGTGGCGGAAAAGCATTGATCCCCGCTTTTGAGCAGCCCCCCAAAGAGTTCAGTTCGGTTAAGGCAATGTTTGAGCAGGTGCTTGAACATGAGCAGTATGTAACAAAGCTTATCAACGATATCGTCGAGGTATGCGAACAGGAAAAGGATTATACCACTCATAACTGGATACAGTGGTTCGTTACCGAGCAGATTGAAGAGGAGGCTTCTGCCAACAACATCCTCGACAAGCTTAATATGCTGGGAGATGGTCCGCTATACATGTTTGACAGGGATATCATGAGCATGAGGGGTGAGCATGAGGAATAAGCAAAGACCCGCAGGGTTATGACCGCTCCCGGGGACGCGGGTTGTTGAACCAGAAACACCGGCAACCATTGAGACGGCGTTTTGATGCAGGAAAAACACCGGCAACCCCGAAGACAAACATTTATTGAAGTAAAAGCGCAGCCTCAGGCGGAGGGTGTTTAAATAAATCCGAAAAGCTTTCCTGGAACATTTCCACGGAAAGCTTTTTCAGTTTTATGGTTATCTTTACGTTTTAAAAGACCTGGTGCAGTCCTGACAATATTTTCTCCATGACCGGGACCGGTACATAAAATCAGTTTGTAATAACTTAAATCATATCTAATGCTTAACAAAAAGATCACTTCACTGCAATTTCTTCTTCCGGCACTATTTGTTTTGCTGGCAGCAGCCTGCGCAACTCCCGAAACAAGAATTGAACCATTCGGCCAGAACATAGAACATGACATCGTGACACTCTCTTCTGATGAATTCGAGGGTCGCGCCCCGGCATCGCCCGGAGGTATCAGGGCCATGGAATATATAAAATCGAGATTTACGGAGATCGGACTCAAACCTGCCAACGGCGATTCTTACCTGCAGCCGGTACCCCTTGTCGAGATCACCGGATCGGATTTCTCCCCTCTCAGGGTCAGCGGCAGAGATGATGATATCCTGCTGAGATACCTCGACGATATGGTTATAGGCACCTACAGGCTCCGGGAATCGGTCTCACTCGATGAGAGCGAGCTTGTTTTCGCCGGCTACGGAATAGTGGCACCGGAATACGGATGGAATGATTATGAGGGACTCGATGTGGAGGGCAAAACCGTAGTGGTGCTGGTCAACGACCCGGGTTTCGCCACCGGCGACGATTCGATGTTTACCGGCAGGGCGATGACCTACTACGGGCGGTGGACCTACAAATTTGAGGAGGCTGCACGCCAGGGTGCGTCAGCAGCACTGATTATTCACCAGACCGAACCTGCAAGCTACGGATGGGATGTGGTAAGAAACTCCTGGTCGGGCACCCAGTACGGGGTAGCCTCACAGGGAGAGACCGAACGCCTGCTTGCAGAGGGTTGGATACACCTGGACCCTGCCAGAAAGATATTTGAAATGGCAGGCATGGACCTTGATGAGGCCGTTGAGGCTGCGCACCAAAAGGGTTTCCGTGCAAGTTCTATGGGACTTACGGCATCTGCCTCGTTTAACAATGAATTTAGTTTTGCCGAGTGTAACAATATTATTGGTTATATTGAGGGGAGCAGGTACCCTGAAGAGACCGTAGTCTATATGGCCCACTGGGATCACCTCGGGAAAGTAGAAATTGACGGTGAGGTCCATATCTACAACGGGGCGGTTGACAATGCCACCGGGGTTGCAGCGCTCATGGCAATTGCAGAGAAATTCATGGAAACCGGCGAAACACCCGAACGCTCTGTGGTTTTCATGGCTGTAACGGCCGAGGAGAGCGGACTGCTGGGATCACGTTACTACTCCGAGAACCCCCTCTTCTCTATTGCAACAACCGTTGCAGGTATCAATATGGACGCACTTAACGTTTACGGCCCCACAAGGGATATAGTGGCTGTAGGATACGGCTTCTCAGAGCTTGATGATTATATGAAAAGGCACGCGGCCAGGCAGGACAGGGTCGTGAAACCGAACCCCTACCCTGAAAGGGGTTATTACTACAGGTCCGATCATTTCAACATGGCCAAACAGGGTGTACCTATGATCTATGCAAACGGAGGATCAGATTATATTGGCAGGGACGAGGATTACGCCGGCATGGTTGCCGCCGATTATGCCGCAAGATACCACCAGCCCTCCGATGTGATACACGACCTGTGGGATTATGACGGTATTCACCAGGACCTGTGGTTCTTCTACCGGATAGGCAATGACCTTGCCAGCAACGACGATTTTCCAAACTGGCAGCCTGAAAGTGAGTTCCGTGCTGCCAGGGACGCAAAGGCACATCTGCGCAGAAACTGATAAAAAGAGTTGACCCGGTGGTTGCCGGGCATAACGGATCTTTTTAATATATTATAACTTTGCAGTCAGCGTTCAAGGAACTAAAAATATTATCTTTTCAAGATGAGTGTAGTTAAATTTATCAGCAGTCTTTTCGGAAATAAATCGGCCCGTGACATAAAGGAGGTAACCCCCCTTCTGAATAAGGTGTTCGAAGCTTATGAAAGAGTAGTAAGTCAGAGCAATGACCAACTGCGAGTGATGTCAGCCGAACTCAGGCAGAAAGTGCGCGATATTGTCAGTGAGGATGAGAGTGTGGTTGAAAAGCTCAGGCAGCAGGCAGAGAGCGACGAGGTTGACCTGGGAGACAAGGAAGAGCTCTATAACAGGATTGACAGGATCGAAAAAGATATAAACGCAAAACTGCACGACACCCTTCTTGAGATACTCCCCGATGCTTTTGCAATAATCAAGGAAACTGCACGCCGTTTCAAGGAAAATGAGGAGGTGGTTGTAACAGCTTCCGATTTTGACCGCAACCTGGCGGCTGTAAGGAACAGTATAGATATCAGGGGCGACAAGGCGGTTTGGAAGAACAGCTGGATAGCCGGGGGTAACGAGACTACATGGGACATGGTGCACTACGATGTCCAGCTTATTGGCGGTATTGTGCTCCATACGGGAAAAATTGCCGAGATGGCTACCGGTGAGGGTAAAACCCTTGTGGCAACGCTCCCCGTTTTCCTCAATGCTCTCTCCGGAAGGGGTGTTCACGTTGTGACGGTAAACGACTACCTGGCCCGCCGTGATGCCGAATGGATGGGGCCTCTTTATGAGTTTCACGGAATGTCAGTCGATTGCATAGACAAGCACCAGCCCAACTCAGAAGCCCGCCGTAAGGCCTACATGGCCGATGTGACCTTCGGAACCAACAACGAGTTCGGGTTTGATTACCTGCGCGACAACATGGCAATCAACCCCGATGACCTGGTCCAGAGACCACATAACTACGCCATTGTAGATGAGGTTGACTCGGTACTGATAGACGACGCCCGTACCCCGCTCATCATATCCGGACCTGTTGCCAAAGGCGAGAACCAGCTTTTTGAGGAGCTGAAACCCAAGGTGGAAAGCCTTGTAAGTTCGCAGAAAAAGCTTGTAAACGATGTAATTGTGGAGGCAAGAAAGGCACTGGCAGCAGGAGACAGCGAAAAGGGCGGGTTCATGCTTCTCAGGGCCTACAAGGGTCTTCCCAAAAACAAGACAATTATCAAACTGCTGAGTGAGGAAGGCAATAAAGCACTGATGCTTAAGACTGAGAACTTCTACATGCAGGATAAGGGCAAGAATATGTATAAGGTCACCGATGACCTCTTCTTTGTGATCGATGAGAAAATAAACTCCATCGAGCTGACGGACAAGGGCATAGACCTTATCACCTCGGCCTCTGACGATGAGAAATTTTTCATACTGCCGGATATTGGCAGCGAAATTGCAGAGCTTGAAAAGGCAGAGCTCAAACCTGATGAGAAGCTGCAGAAAAAGGATTCACTGCTGCGCGATTACGCGATCAAGTCAGAGAGGGTGCATACCATCAACCAGCTGCTTAAAGCCTATTCACTGTTCGAAAAGGATGTGGAATACGTGGTGATAGACAACAAGGTGAAGATCGTCGACGAACAGACCGGGCGTATAATGGAGGGCAGAAGGTACAGTGACGGACTGCACCAGGCTATTGAGGCCAAGGAGAGAGTGAAGGTGGAGGCAGCCACGCAGACATTCGCCACCATCACCCTGCAGAACTATTTCAGAATGTATGAGAAGCTGGCCGGCATGACAGGTACTGCTGAGACCGAGGCTGGTGAATTATGGAATATTTACAAGCTCGATGTGGTGGTCATCCCTACAAACAAGCCCATTATCAGAGATGACCGGGAAGACCTGGTTTATAAAACCAAAAGAGAAAAATACAATGCCGCTATCGACGAGATAGTGGATCTTGTCGAAAAAAACAGGCCGGTGCTGGTGGGAACTACATCGGTCGAAATATCAGAGCTGCTGAGCCGGATGCTAAAGATAAAGGGCATCAGGCACAATGTACTTAATGCCAAGCTGCACCAGAAAGAGGCCGATATTGTGGCCGAGGCCGGGCATGCCCGTACCGTTACCATAGCAACCAACATGGCGGGACGCGGTACCGACATCAAGCTGACGTCCGAAGTGAGGGAGGCTGGGGGACTTGCAATTGTGGGGACAGAGAGGCATGAGTCACGCAGGGTCGACAGGCAGCTCAGGGGCCGTGCAGGAAGGCAGGGTGACCCGGGCTCCTCGCAGTTCTTTGCCTCTCTCGAAGATGACCTTATGAGGCTGTTCGGATCCGACCGCATAGCTAAGCTGATGGACAGGATGGGGCTGAAAGAGGGAGAGGTGATCCAGCACCGCATGATCACCAGGTCGATCGAAAGGGCCCAGAAAAAAGTTGAGGAAAACAACTTCGGTATCAGGAAGCGCCTCCTCGAATACGATGATGTGATGAACTCCCAGAGGGAGGTCATATACTCCAAGAGAAAGAATGCACTGAAGGGTGAAAAGCTGGATGTAGAGATTGCCAACATGATGTACGACGTGTGTGAGAACCTGGTCGACCAGTATCATGAGGCAGAAGATTACGAGGGCTTTTCTATGGAGCTGATACGACTCTTCTCAATTGAATCGCCCGTGAACGAAGAGGATTTCAGACAGATGACCCCTGACGATATAATGGAGAAAATGCGCGACCTGCTGAATGAGACCTTTGCACGGAAGGTCAGCACCATAGCACAGCAGGCATACCCGGTAATAAAAGATGTTTACGAGAAAAGCTCGCAACTTTACGAGAATATTGTCGTGCCAATATCTGACGGCGCAAAGGTCTTCCAGGTGGTGACCAACCTGAAGAAGGCCTATGAAACCGAAGGAAGGGATATTGTCAAGTCATACCAGAAGACGGCAATACTGATGGTGATCGATGAACTCTGGAAAGAGCACCTGAGGGAGATGGACGACCTGAAGCAATCTGTGCAGACAGCCACATACGAACAGAAGGACCCCCTCCTTATATACAAGTTTGAGTCGTTCGAGCTTTTCAAGACCATGGTGGGCAGGGTGAACAGGGATGTAGTTGCCACCCTCATGAAGGGACACATACCGATACGTGATGCCAGCCAGGTGAGGGAAGCTGAAAAGAGAAGGCGGCTTGATATGAGCAGGTACGAAACGAGCCGCAGGAACGAGATGATGGCAAACACCAAGGAGCCCCAGAAGTCACAGCCGGTCAAAGTGGAAAAGAAAGTGGGCCGCAATGAGCCATGCCCATGCGGAAGCGGCAAAAAATACAAGCACTGCCATGGTAAAGTGGGAGTCCAGGCCTGACGCTTCTGCTGATAATGTATGCATGTGACAATAAGCAGCATGTTATTAAACAAAAACCAAATATTATGAAAAGACTTACCCCAGTTTTACTTGTAGTCGCGCTCTTCATTTCAATTACAAATGCCGGTGGACAGGAGAGAGAGATCAAACCGCTTGAGATAGGAGCAGCTGCACCTGATTTTGACCTGGCAGGTATTGACGGACGCAACTACACTTTGGCCGATTTTGAAGAGTATGATGTGCTGTTCATTGTATTCTGGGCAAACCACTGCCCCACCGCCCAGGCTTATGAGGACAGGCTTATCGATATGGCGAATAAATACCAACCGAAGGGAGTGGGCTTTGTGGCTATTTCGCCCAACTCGCCGCAGGCCGTCAGTCTCAGTGAACTTGGTTACAGCGATGTTGGCGACGATTTTGATGATATGGTGATCAGGGCTGCCGACAAGAGGTACAACTTCGCGTACCTTTATGACGGCGACGACCATAAGGGTTCAATACCTTACGGACCGGTGGCCACCCCCCACGTCTTTATCTTTGACAGTGAAAGGAAGCTCAGGTACAGGGGCAGGATAGACGACACGGAAAATCCCTATATAGAACCCAACACCAGCGATGCCATTGATGCCATAGAGGCGCTTCTCGCCGGAAGGGAAGTCGAGGTAAAGGTGACACCTTCATTCGGATGTTCCATCAAATGGAAATGGAATGATCAGTGGAAAAAGACCCTGGAGAGGCAGTGGGCGGAAATGCCGGTAAGCGTAGAGATGATTGATATTGAAGGCATCAGGAGGCTTGTCGCCAATGACAGTGAAAACCTGCGGCTGATAAACGTATGGGCCACATGGTGCGGACCGTGCATCGTTGAGTTCCCCGATCTCGTGAAGATAGACCGCATGTACCGCGGACGCAACTTTGAATTTGTGTCGCTCAGCGCCGACAACCCTAGAAGGAAAGATGCAGTCCTGAAGTTTCTGACCGACCATGAAGCAGCAAACCAGAACTATCTCTACAGCGAAACCGATAAATATGCGCTTATTGAGGCGGTGGACAAAGAGTGGCAGGGAGCATTGCCGCATACCCTGCTTATAGCTCCGGGAGGAGAGCTTATTGCCAGGTATGCGGGAGTGATCAATCCGCTGACGGTCAAAAGGGATATTGTAGACTACCTGGGACGCTACTTTGCCGATGACTGATTTGCTTGAACCGGGGGGCCGTGGTATGACCGGACCCACATCCCCTTTATCCGTCCCTGAAAAGACGGCAACTTCCATACCGGCCGGAAGGGTTTCAGGGAAAGCCCCATCCGGACACTGGGTAACCTTCCTGCCAGCCATTGCCTTCCTCATCCTGATAATGGCATCATGCAGGACAGAAACTGATATGCATTCCTACGAAACAGAGATCACAACCTTCAGTCAGCTCACGAAGCTTTTTGAGGATCCCCCGTCTGAATTCCGTGCGGCTCCGTTCTGGATATGGACCGGAGATGTGACTGAGGAGATGATCAGGCACTCGCTCGAAGAGCTTAAGGATAAGGGTTTCGGAGGGGTCTTCGTACATCCGAGATACGGACTTATTACAGAATATTTGTCGGACGAATGGTTCGACCTGTTCGGGTACACCCTTGAGGTAGCTGATGAGCTTGGCATGTATGCCTGGATATATGATGAAAATTCCTATCCCAGTGGTTTCGCGGGAGGGCATGTCCCCCACTATATGCCTGATTCATATGAGCACGGACAGGCACTCAGAATTCACAGGTCAGACATTTTTGAGCCGGACCCGGAGCTGAGGTACCTGCACTATTTCGAGGTCAACCCCCGGGGGGAAATGGAGGAGATAGGCGATCCCGGGGCGCGGGCAGGAGACAGGGGCAATTTCATCCTTTTAGAGCTGGTCAGCTATCCGCAGACCAAGTGGTATGCGGGTTACTCATACGTTGACCTTCTCTATCCGGGTGTTACCGAAAAGTTCATGGAGATCACCATGCAAGGGTATGAAGAGCGGTTCGGCCATCACTTCGGGGGACTTATACCCGGGGTATTTACCGACGAACCCAATATAGCCCCGCCCGGAGGCAGGTCGGCGGTAAAATGGACACCCGACCTGTATGATGAGTTTGAAAAGCGCTGGGGCTACAGGCTGCAGGATAACCTGATGTCGTTGTTTGAGGAGAGCGGGGACTGGAAACGGGTGAGGCATAACTATTTTCAGCTCCTGCTGCAGATGTTCATCGACCGCTGGTCAAAGCCCTGGTATGAATTTACCGAACGGCACGGACTGAAATGGACAGGACATTACTGGGAACACGGCTGGCCAAGTCCCCATCACGGAGGCGACAACATGGCCATGTATGCATGGCACCAGGTACCTGGCATCGACCTTCTGTTCAACCGGATGTACACCGAAGAGCGTCCCACACAGTTCGGGAACGTGAGGAATGTGAAGGAGCTCAGGAGCGCGGCCAACCAGACGGGGCGTACACGGACACTCTGTGAGGCTTACGGCGGAGCCGGCTGGGAGCTGACGTTTGAGGACATGAAAAGGAACGCAGACTGGATGTATGTGCTGGGTGTCAACTTCATGAACCAGCACATGACCTATATGACCCTTGCCGGGGACCGGAAGCATGATTACCCGCAGTCGTTCTCCTATCACACCCCGTGGTGGGATATGTACGGACAACAGAATGAGTATTTCGCGAGACTTTCCGTCGCAATGTCGGCGGGCCGCCAGGTAAACAATATACTGGTGCTGGAACCTACAACAAGCACATGGATGTACTACTCGTCCTACAGCCCAAACCCCCGGCTGAACGAGACAGGTGACAGCTTCCACGATCTGCTTGACCTGCTGGAGCAGCACAAAGTGGAATATGACCTGGGCTCGGAAAATATCATAAAGGACATAGGCAGCGCGGAAAACGGCTACCTTACCGTGGGAGAAGCTTCATACAACCTCGTTGTCCTCCCTCCGGGTATGGAAAATATCGACAGGTACACCTATGACCTGCTTGAAACATATATTGAAACCGGAGGCAGGGTGGTTTCGTTGCATACTGTGCCGTCACGGATAGACGGGGAAGTATCTGAGGCTGCCGGGCTACTGGCAGAGAGGGCCGGTAACCGGTGGATCCACGCATCCTGCTTTACAGACGAAAACGTTTACAGGCACTTTGAAAACAAAACTCTCCGGTTCAGCCCGTCAGCCATGGGTTCAAAGTGGTTTCTGCACCATACAAGGCATCTTGACGACGGCAGACTGTTACTGCTGGTCAATTCAGAGCCGGAAGAGACTGTCACGGGTCATTTCACTGCCCGCGGTGAAACGGTAATTATGCTCGACCCGCATACGGGTGAGAATTTCTCATACCCATACATGGAGGTTGAAGAGGGGATCGAAGTGGGTTTTTCAATCAATCCTGCAGGCTCCCTTCTGCTGTTTGTAGCGGACCGGAATATAGATGCTCCTCCACTCCCGGTTAAACCGGCAGCCACAACAGTGCTGGAGATCACCGACATGGAAGTTAACCCACTATCATTAAATATGATGCCCCTCGATTACGGCGAACTGCTCATCGAGGGCAACCCGCAAGGCAGCATGTATTTCTATACCGCCGGCGACAGGGTGTGGCAGCACTACGGCTACAATGACAATCCATGGTCAGTTTCCGTACAGTTCAAATCGGAGCTTGCCGAAGCCGACACCTTTACTGACGATACCGGCTTCGAATTTATCTACGATTTCCATATAGGTGAGGTAACAGGTATGAACACAATAACCGCTGTCGCAGAGAGGCCGGAGATATTTGCCCTCTCCGTGAACGGAAAGACACTGGATCCCATTCCCGGCAGATGGTTCGCCGACAAAGATTTTGCCGTTTACGGGATAGGCGAACATCTGCATGCCGGCCATAACACGGTAAGCCTTACCGTAAGTCCCATGAGTATGTTTGCCGAGTTGCACCCGGTATATCTGAACGGCCTCTTTTCCCTTAAGGAGGCAGAAAAGGGCTGGAAAATAGTATCCTCAGAACCACTGGGCGCCGGATCCTGGAAGGAACAGGGTTATCCATTCTACAGCGACCGTGTAAGCTATGTCAGGGAGCACTTCTTCAATGAAAAGCCCCGGGGAGCTGTCGTGCAGCTTGGCGATTGGAAAGGGACGGTGGCCGAAGTGCTGGTCAATGGCATCCATGCCGGCATTATTGAACGGCCTCCCTACAGCCTCGATATCTCCGGGCACCTCGAAGAGGGATACAACAAGGTGGAGGTAACAGTTTACGGTTCGCTGAAGAACCTGCTGGGCCCGCATCACAATGTCAGGAGGTACGGAATTGTGACCCCGTGGGACTATAAGTTTGCACCCGCTCAACAACCGCCGGGCAGGGAATATGACCTGTTTGATTACGGACTGATGGAGGAATTCACTATACTGGTTACGGAACAGGGTTCTCCCTGAAGGATCTTACCATTCCGGTAAGACTGGCTGGCACCGGTGTAACCGCTGTGACTAATAAACAGTTTTGTACCGTTTCCGGAGAAAGGTAACGTGCTCCTAAAGATCTATCTTTATGGCGCCCTTATTCCTGATAAATAACTTTTTACTGGCTCCCTTGCCAAAAATATGCTCCATGGTGCCTGTGTAGGTATCAAGAAGGTCGTCCGGCACAAATGCCTGGATGGTTCCGGCAAATCCTCCTCCGTGTACACGCCAGGCTCCCCTGCCCCTCAGCACCATCTCGCTCATTGCCAGTCCCAGTGCCACTCCCTGCTCCTTCACACTCTGGGGTGAGTGGATGTTCTGGTTGTACATGAAAGAGCTGTAACCTGATTCCACGACCATACCGAGAAAAGCACTGAAATCGCCTTTCTCCAGCGCCTCTACCTGTCTCACCACCCTTTCGTTATCTCCCTGGAAATGGTACGCCCTCAGTATGGCCCTGTCCCCCGTCTTCTTCCTCAGGCCGGGTATCGCCCCAACCACATCCTCAAGGCTGACCTGCCTGAGGACAACGGCTCCCAGTGCCGATGCCACCGCCCTCATATCGGCCGGCAGCGATGCATATTCATCATTCAGACCTGCATGGTCACCTCCGGTATCGGTTATAACAAGAGAGTACCCCGTTGTGGTGAAGTCAAAGTCCACCCTCCTAACTACAGGATCGGCAGGGTCCCTGAAATCTATTGTTACCAGTCCCCCGACCGCACAGGCGGTCTGGTCCATCAGTCCGCAAGGCTTGCCGAAATAGTTGTTCTCTGAGTACTGGCCGGTCACGGCGATCTGCAGCGGATCAATGCGCCTGTCATTGAACAGGTGGTTTATCACAGTACCGATAAGCACCTCAAATGATGCCGAAGAGCTGAGACCCGACCCTTTAGGCACCCGGCCCTCAATGGATGCATCAAAACCACTGCATCTGAAGCCGGCATTTCCCAGGCCCGCTACCATACCGCGTACCAGGGCCGCTGCAGTGAGCTTCTCATCTTCGCGCATCCTGGTATCGCGCACATCGACTTCAAAAGCGGGATAACCCGCCGAATCAATTCTTATAATATCTGAATTGTTTGGTGCTGCCACGGCAATGTTGTCAAGATTCACCGACCCTGCCAGCACCCTGCCGTTGTTGTGGTCGGTATGGTTGCCCCCTATCTCGGTACGCCCCGGCGAGCTGAAAAGGTGGCAGCCTGCTCCCGCTCCGTACCGTTCCTCAAACCGGTCGATCAATTCCTTCCAAACGCAGGACTGCTGCGCTGTTATTTCCTGGTCAGTACCGTATATTTCGTGAAAAACAGCTTTTGCGCCGTGGCCTATTTTTGTCTTCAACTGTTCCGGTGTCTCCATTTAATATTTTTATATGATCTCCAGATGCCGGCTGAAACATGTTCAGCAAACCTGCCCCGAAATGAGGGCCATATTATGGAGTTGCAGTATCCTGTTCAAGTTCAATAGTGCTGTAATCTTCATTCCTGAACAGTATGATAAAGGCAAGAGCTATTATCACGGCGAGTGCGGTTGTAATTCCCCAGATATACTCCCATCGGTAAGTCACCTCGCCGGCAGCTTCAAACGAATATATCCTGATGATCTCTCCGCTTATGAAATTACCTGCCAGCAAACCCACACCGAATGTCACAAAGAAAATGAAGCCCTGTCCCTGGGCCCTGAGTGAGGCCGGTGCCTTTCTGTCTATATAGATCTGGCCTCCAAGGTAAAAGAACCCGAATATGACACCGTGAACAAAGACTGCGGTCAATATCATGGGCATCTGCATATCCCCATCTGCAAATATCAGTGAGGCATACCTTATTATCAGGGCAATAAGCCCTATTATCATGGTTTTACGCAGTCCGTACTTTTTTATCGATATGGGGACGGCGAGCAGAATGAACATCTCCAGTAACTGTCCCATATTCATTGTTATCGAGATGAACCTGAAGCCGCTGTCTGCAAGGAACTCCGAGAAATACGACCAGTACATTGAAAAGGGAATCATGGCAAAGAAAGAGAGAATAATAAACACCGCGAAATTCCTGTCTTTCATAAGCTTTATGCTCCTGAAGCCCATTATATCTATGAATGAAGCCTTCTGTCCTCTGGCCAGGGGAGGTGTGTCGGGAAGACCCAGATTGAACACTCCCGCCACAGCGGCTATACCGGCAGCATAAAGGAACGGTATATGGGTGCCGTCAAAGTCCAGATTAAGCAGTCGTACGGTAAATAAACTGAAGACACCGGCAAATACCCAGCCGATGGCTCCAAATACCCTGATCCGCGGAAATATGTCGGAGTCGACGTGTTTCATGGTAATGCTGCTGGTCAGCCCCCAGGAAGGCATATAAAATATCATAGCAGCGAGGAGGAACACAAAGAGCAATACCGGATTGGAAGTCAGACCGGCAAGGAGCAACATTACAGCCACAATGAAGTTTGTGGCGGCAAGGACCACCTGCCCCCTGAAATAACGATCGGCCACCATACCGATTATTGGTGAGGCCATGCACCCTATAGCCATTGAACTAAGTATAAGGGCAGATAGTGAACGGGTAAGCCCCATATTCGCCAGGTAAGCGGCAAGCGGAACCCACCATACGGCAAACATCATGTACTGGAAGAACATCATGAGGGAGAGCCTAAGGTAAATCGAAAAGTTTGATCTCATGGGTAAAGTTTTTAAGCGCAATATAGCACTAATCCAACATCTGTGCAATAACCTGTTCTCTAGCAGATCAAGTTTTCAAACCCGGCCATTACTTCGCGGGAAAAAAGCAATTGCCGAAACCATGATAAAATATTGCCTTTCAGATTCCGTCAGCTCCGGGTTTTATCATCTCAACCGTTTCCTTTCTGAGCCAGCCCTTGTTGCCGTCGCTGAGCCTGACTTCATACCATTCGCCCAGCGCATCTTCAACCCATACCCTGGTCCCTTCATGAATTATGAACAGATCGGCGCTGTGCATGTCGGGCGAGCTCTTGACCGATACCGCCGGGGCAAAGACGATGGCCCCGCTGTAATTCCTGATGTGATTGCGCCTGTCAATGCCGAAAGCAAGGCTCAGTGCCGAAACAATGAACATCACCACAGAGAGCCAGAAAAAGATCTTTTTCACAAATGGTGAAGATGCCATCAGAAAAGCGCCAAGGAAGAGAAGCATGGCAATAAACAACGATATACTCAGAATGGCCCACTCATGTTCGCTCATCAGATCCCTTGCACCTGTCCACCAGCGATTCAGAAAAAAGCCGGGCAACTCCCCGATCCTGTCCCTCACATGCATCCTTGCCAGCTCAAGGTTGAATTTTATATCATCATCGCCCGGGGCCAGCAGCAGGGCACGTTCATAGTTAAGAATGGCAGCCGGTATGCGGTTCGACCGGTAGTAAGCATTACCCAGGTTGTAATAGAGTTCGGTCGAGCTGTAGCCGGATACTGCTACCTGCTCATAAACCATTATGGCATCCTCGAACTCACCATCGATGTATAAGCTGTTTGCCAGATCAAATGCCTTCTGAGGATCGCCGGCAACAGCAAGCCCTTCCCTGATATCCCCGGTATAATCTCCGGTATCAGGAATATCCTGATCCTCCAAAAAGGCACTGTAACCGGTTACCGTAAAAGTGAAGATAAACAGTACAACAATATATAAGAAAGCTTTACCCTTCATTTTCTGATTTTTTGCTCAATTTCTGAAATGGCCCTGACAGAATCGTTGTATATCTCATCCATGCCTGGCAGAGATGAAGGCGGTGCATACCTGGCATATTCACACTGGTCAATAACAGTCATCAACCGGTCGACAAGACCGGCGGGCACGCCTCTTTCCAGCAGCTCGCTCTTCGCCTTCCCGCCGTTGAGGTCGGCTACCGGAATTAGCAGCTTGTCACTGAGGTAACCCCAGTGGGCCCTTAGTACCTCTTCGAAGAACCGTTGCTGTTCATTCTGTTTCATGTACCTGCCGGCAATCTTAAGTCTCCTGCCGGCCATCTTCCTTGCCCTGCGGTTCTTCATCCTGGCAAGATCGGCACGGTCAGCTATACTCTTCCGCCGTATAACCACCAATGCTGCAAAGAGGGCAAGCGGCACCAGGAACCAGAGATAAAGGCTGAAGGTGCCAAAGGGGTCGTATCCCGCCTCCCTGAAGATAACCGTTCCTGTCCTGATGAACCGTATATCCCTGCCTATGACCCTGAGGTCCTCCCTTGCAAACCCGGTAACCGGGGGACCGCCCTCCGGGGTATCGGTACGGTGAACTGTAAGGTTGAGCTCGTCAGAACGGAGAGTCTGGTAAGTAGCGGATCGGGGACTGAAATAGCTGAACCTGACGGGAGGTATCCTGTAGTTTCCTTCCGACCTGGGTATCATCAGGTACTCGTATGTGATGCTCCCCTCCTGTCCGCGTATGCTGCTACTTATGTTCTCACGCACTGAGGGGTCGTACACCTCGAAGGTGGGGGGGAAATCAATTGACGGCCGCCCCATAAGTCTTAAATTGCCGTTCCCCGAAAGGGTCACACGCAGGCTTACCGCCTCGTTGGTACCCGTCTCCCTGCTGTCGATATCAACATCAAGCGAAAAATCACCGACAGCACCTGTATATCCATCGGGCCCCTGCGGAGGAAGGGGTTTGACGTATAAGTTAACGGGACTGCTTCTTACCGGTATCCGACTGGTCTCAAATCCTCCGAAAAAATCGTCGAAGAGGCTTCCCCTTCTTCCGGTACGCTGGCGTACCATGGCATCCATCTCAAAAGGTTCGATCGTTATTTCGCCGCTCCTTTGCGGGAATATTATGAACCGCCTCAGGATACCGGTCCCGTAAATCTCGCCGTCAACCACTTCACGGTCAAGGGTGCGCA
>SLOE01000171.1 GCA_007132715.1 Bacteroidales bacterium | reverse complement strand
CTGCCGGTGGCAGGAGAGATGCCTGCCGGGCTGCCGGTGGCAGGAGAGATGCCTGCTGTGGGTTCTGCTTTGGCCGGCCCTTTGTTGCCGCCGTTATACGGTTGGTGCCCGGTCCGGTCATTATTTCCGGGCAGGAGGCTTTCATAGGGAGTGTCGTCAAACCGGTTTATTGCAACTATCTGTTTGAATGCATAATACTCTTCCGGAAAGTTTCTCATCAAATTGGTGAATGCTACAAGCTGGTAATACGAGGTACTGAGGGTGTCGGGCAGGTATATGCTGCCTTTTGCCATCTTATCCTCAACGATTAGAGATGCCCTTTCAATGACCTTATTGTGCTGGTTCCTGATTACCAGGTAGGCAATGCTGCTTGCCGGGGCACCATATCTATTGCTTATATCAAGCCTGAAGTACACCCTTTCGCCTGCAATGTAAAAATCCCGGTCGGTGTTAATGGTAACCGTTTCTGCCCGGTATTGCAAGGAAGCCGGTCCGGTACCTCCCGCCAGCACCAGGGCGCCCTGATTCAGGAGTGCGCAAAGTAAAAGCGATATAATGTGAAACCTGTGCATCATCCTCATTTTTAGTCCTGCCAGAATGCAGGTTTCTCGTTAAGCATTGATCCTCTTGCAGGGACATGCTCAAGGTCCTCTATTCTTATGAAATTGAATACATTGTCGTATGACTGGTCAACCAGCATATGAGTTTCTGAGCTTGTTGATGAGGCCTCAAAAAACCCCACTGCCGGCCTGCCGGGATCATTAATACATGTTATGTTGGAAGGCAGTTGTGATACCACCGGGTCAAACAGCTTGTTCCCTGAGGTCATCTGCCTGTGGGCTTCCCGGTGGAAACGGTATGCCTCATTATTAAGGGTATAATATCTTATGATTAGTATCTTGCGGTAAATGTACTCCTCCGGGTCAAGTCCGTAATGCATCTTGCTCGCGGGCATGAAGCATAGCGTGTGTCCCGTTACCTGGTCATAATTTCCGTCAAACCTTGGTATGTTGATGCCTGCCTCTCCTGTCATATCCAGCTTCTTCCACCGGTAATATACATCGATATCGGGTATTCTCCAGTGATAAAAATTATATAGAAGGAGCAGGGTGGCCTCTGTCCTGAACCTCAGGACCTCATCACCTCTTCCGCTAAGGTCTGCTAATACCTGGGTGCCCCTTACTATTTCGCGCACCGGGTTCCCGTAATGGTCATCATACAGGAACTCTTTTACGGTTCTGTACGGGTATACCTCCTCCAGTTTTGCTGCCGGGACCATAAGCTGGGGATCAGACCTGAAAATATCTCCCTCCTCAGTTTCTATATAAAGTGTATAGCTTCGTCCTTCAACTCCCCTGAAGGAGGACGACGGGTAATATTTCGTGCCGGTAAAGCTGAAAGGGTAGATATTATTTTGGTCGTCTTCAATGTAGACTGTTGCATTTCTCAGCGGCATCAGGTCCCTGAATGGGGTAGCCTGTTTGTAAAGCACTTTGATATAGCTCATTCCGGGCTCACCGGTAACCAGTCCGTCAACAACAAGCACATTGTCCATGCTGTCTGTTACCGGGTAATAGGGCTCCCTGCATGAATGCATGGCTATAAACACCAGTAGGATAAATGAATATGATTTGACAGAGTTTACCATTGTTCAGAACCTGAAATTATATGTCAGTGTAGGCACAGGCCTTCCAATTATATATAGTTTATAGAGATTGAATCCTGAAGCACGCTGGCCTGGTGCGGCACGCTCCCTTTCATAGAATACCGAATAGGGGTTATTTCTTCCGTAAACATTCAGCAGCGACAGGGTCCAGTACCCGCTGCGCCTTTTGTTTATCCTGAGAGTTTCATGCCTCGAAAGGTGTATGTCGAGGCGGTGGTATGGGGGAAGCCTGTACTTGTTCCTGTCGGAATAATACACCAGTTGCCTGTCGCCATGAGGGAACTGAAGCTCCGGGAGTGTTAACGGGCGACCGGTGTAATAATTGAACGTTGCACCTATTCGCCATCTCCTGGAAATATTGTATCCGGTGTTGATTACAAGCTCATTGGGCCTGTCAAAATTTGACGGGAACCATTTATTGTCGTTTATCCGGTCTTCTTCAAATTCACTTTCCGACCTCACCCTTGCAGCTGACAGGGTGTAGCTTATCCAGCCCGTAAGCCTTCCCGAATTCTTTGCGGCATACAGCTCTAATCCGTAGCTGTATCCGCTGACATTTATAAGGTCGGTCTCAATGTTGGGGTTCATCACTATTTCAGCTCCTTCCCTGTGATCAGTAAGGTTACTGAGATACCTGAAATATAACTCTGCAGATGTTTCGATCATGTTGTCTGCAAAGTTCCTGAAGTAGCCGGCTGCGAACTGGTCGCTGGTGAGCGGTTTGAGGTGAGTGTCGCTCAGCTTCCATGTGTCTGAGGGAGTGATTACCGCCGTATTGGATACCAGGTTGATATATTGGTTGTTCCTGGTATAGCTGGCCTTTACCGAACTGGATCCGTCAATGCTGTACCTGAAGCTGATGCGGGGTTCAAGTCCGCCGTAGGCCGCAACAGTCTCGTTCCTGCTGAAAGAGAGGGTGTCGGTTATGAACTCCATCCTTCTGGGCCTTGTTTCATCATAGATATAGGTTTGGCGCGGACCAAGATACAGGTAACGGGTGTACCGCAGCCCCACTTCGGTGCTCAGGCGGCCGGTTATTTCAAACTCATCGCTTGCAAACAACGACAGTTCGGCACCAAGCTCCCTGTCGATCTGCAGAGGTTCTATCTGTGAGCCGGAACCAACCGGAGAGAGGGTGCCGGGATTTATCCCGTAGCTTATTGCGTTCATGCCAAACTCAACCCGGTGATTGCCGTCAGGAAACCATAGCAGGCTTCCGCGGATGCTGCGGTAGGCAACGGATGAGTTCATCTCATAAGATTCCGCTTCTGCAATCTCTCCTGTTTCCCTTACCATGTAGTCATAATTGCTTATACCGCCTGCTGCATTCAATGAGAATTTTTCACTGAGTACCCTGTTATACCTCAGGGAGGCAAGGGTGTTGCCATAATTGTAATGGGTTTCTTCTCCATGGAAGAATGAATCGTCACTGTGATAGGCAAAAAGCGATATTGAGCTGTTCCTGTCAGGGGCTATTGAAAGTGCGCCGCTTATATCATAAAAACCTGCCGAGCTGTTGACCAGCTCATCGGCGGGTATCCGGTCCAGGAGCCAGTCGGAATAGGATGATCTGCCCCCGGCCGAGAAACTGACCACGTCCCGTATTACCGGCAGCTCCATATGAAGTCTTCCGTTAATCAGGCCTATTCCGCCGATAAGCTTGAACTCCTCGATGCTGCCCGGGTTCATCCTGAGGTCCATTACCGAAGATACCCTTTCGCCGTAGCGTGCCGGAATTCCCCCTTTGTACATTGTCATGCTGCTTATCATGTCGGGATTTACCACCGAGACCAGTCCGAAAAGGTGTGAAGGATTGAAAAGCGGCATGCCTTCCAGCATTACAAGGTTCTGGTCATTGCTGCCTCCCCTTACATGAAATCCACTCCCGAATTCTCCAGTGCTCTGAATTCCCGGCATAAGAGTAACACTCTGAAGGATGTCCCTGTCGCCTATGCCTGACGGCAATTGCCTCAGCACCCTGGCATCCATTGTTATTACGCTCATCTGTGTTCTGGATACATTCTCTTCTGCCCTTCTTGCCATTATTGTTACCTCATCAATTCTGCGGGTCTCCCCGAAAAGATAGAAGTCGTGACTGCCCGGACCCATCATGTTGATGCGCCGGTACTGGTCCTCGTAGCCTACAAAGCTGAGCCGGAGCATCAGTTCACCCGTAGGGAGTGTCAGCGAGAATTCACCTTCACTGTCCGCCGGGCTTCCCGTTCCGGTATTTTCAGAATATACCACAGCACCGGGCAGCGGATCACCGGTTGTACCGTCCAGAACCCTGCCGGAAAGGATGGCCCTGTTATATCTGCCGAATTGCGAGGGGTCGCCTATTGTCAGCAACAGCGTATCTGGATCGCGGCTCACCTCTGTTATGTCGAGGGGCAGTATGACCAGGTATCCGTCAATATCGACCAGGGTCAGTGGCCGCCCCCTGATAATGTTCATAATGGCCTGTTCAGCCGGCAGCCGGGTGATACTGAGACTGAATGTTTCATTTTCAAACCACTGAGGCTCGTAAAATATTCTTACGGAGTGCTTCTGCTCGAGAATTTCAACTATCTCTGCAATGTCATACCGGTTGTCATCCTGTGTCCCGGCCAGGGCTAAAGCTCCGGTCATGACTGCAAGGCAAGGGATCATGACCGCAAGGATTCTTACGTTTATCTGCATTTCAGCGCCTGGTGGCAGTTTTTTGACCGTTTCCGGTGTTGCTGGTTATTCTCTGATGTAAACGAACGAAACTAACAAATACTTTTATCAACATCCGGGGCATACATTTAAAAAAAGTTAATTCAATTATCTGTATATGTTGCAAACATAAAGGTGTATGTTAACATCTTTTATGGAGTTTTATTTTCAGGCTTCGGCAAAATGGTTTATTTTGCTGTTTATTTTGTTCATATATTATAGAATCTGTCTTTTCAACAGATTTGAAAGATAACCCAATAAACAATAATAATGAGAAGATTACTGCTTTTTAGCCTGCCGGCTGCAGCAGCCCTGTTTGGTATTGCCGGCACGACAGGCGCCCAGCACCTTGATGTGCCCTATGTTCCCACACCATATGATGTGGTTGAGGCGATGCTGGATGTAACCAGTGTTGGCCCCGGTGATTACGTTATTGACCTTGGATCCGGTGATGGCAGGATTGTCATCGCAGCTGCACAGAGGGGGGCATTCGGACACGGGATCGACCTCAACCCGGTACGGGTGAAGGAGGCCGAGGAAAATGCATCCAACGCCAGGGTGAGTGATAAGGTTGTTTTTATTGAAGGAGACCTGTTCGAAGCTGATATAAGCAATGCAACAGTAATAACTATGTACCTGCTGAGCTCCGTCAACCTGCGCCTGAAGCCTGTGCTCCTGGAAGTTCTGAAACCGGGTACCCGGATTGTTTCGCACAGTTTCAGCATGGGCAGGTGGGAAGCCGATGAGCATCTGGTGATAGATAACCGCCATGTATATTACTGGGTGATCCCGGCCAATGCCAGGGGCCGGTGGGACTGGAGCACGAACGGGAAACGCTTTTCCATGGAGGTCAGCCAGGAGTACCAGAAGATAACCGTCAAACTCAGTGCCGGCGGCCGTTCGCTTACAATTGAAAATCCACGCCTGAATGGTGACAGGATCAGCTTTACCGCACTTGACCGCAACAGCGGAGAACGCTATGTCTTCAGCGGCAGTGTTGAAGGTGGCAGGATTGATGGAAAGGCTCTTGTTCGCGGCACGAATTCGCGGATAGTCGAAAACTGGTCCGCAACCCTGGCCGGACGATGACACAGCCCACCGGCGGTTCGAGACCGGCTCCCACATTCACCACGCTCAGCTCAATGGCTGTAGTGGTCGGTATTGTTGTAGGCATAGGCATCTTCCGCCTTCCACCTATCGTCGCGCTCAATTCGGCAGGCGAGCTTCAGTTCATTCTCTTCTGGGTTGTGGGCGGACTGGTCTCACTGATGGGAGCGCTCTGCTATGCCGAACTTTCTTCTTCCATGCCCGATTCGGGAGGCGAGTACTATTTCCTCAGGAGGGCATTCGGTCCCGCGACAGGGTTCTTCCTCTCCTGGGGCAGGATGACAGTAATACAGACCGGCTCGCTTGCGCTGATAGCCTTCATTCTGGGCGACTATGCGTCGCTTCTTCTCGACCTCGGCCCCTACAGCTCTTCGATATATGCCGCGCTGGCAGTAGTGGCGCTTACCGGCCTCAATATCATGGGCACCATCTATTCAAGCCGCACCCAGAGCATACTTGCATCGGTAATTGTTGCAACAATTGTCATAATTGGAGTTTCGGCACTGCTTTTCACTTCCGGGGAGGCCATTTCAGGTATCACCCTTTCGGGGAAGGGCGGGCAGCTGTTCTCCGGGGGGGCTCCGGGCGCTGCAATGATATTCGTGCTTCTTACCTATGGCGGATGGAGCGAGGCCGCCTATCTTACCGGTGAGCTTCGTAACGTCAGAAGAAGCATAGTAAGGGCGCTCGTTTTTGGAATTGCCATAATAACGGGGCTTTATGTAATGATAAACCTTGCCTACCTGCATGTGCTTGGTTTTGAAACGCTGCAGGGATCATCAACGGTGGGGTATGACCTGACTGAAAGGGTGTTCGGTGCCGGAGGCTCAATACTGGTGGTAATTATCGTCATTGTTGCCGCCCTTTCAACGGCCAATGCAACGATCATAACAGGGGCGCGTACCAACTATGCGATAGGGCGTGACTTCCGGCTGTTCGGGTTTATGGGCAGATGGAACCACCACCGTAACAGTCCCCAACCCGCCCTTCTGTTTCAGGGTTCAATAGCGCTGGTGCTGGTTGTTGCCGGCGCCTTTTCGCAGGAGGCGGTGAGCACGATGGTGGACTATACCGCTCCGGTTTTCTGGTTTTTCCTGACGATCATCACGCTAAGTCTTTTTGTATTCAGGTTCAGGAAGGAGGGCGATCAAAAATCATACAAGGTGCCTCTGTACCCGGTTCCTCCGCTGCTGTTCCTTGCGGCGTGCATCTACATGCTCTATTCGAGCCTTGTTTTTACAGGTATCGGGGCCCTGGCAGGGGTTTCCATCCTTGCTGCCGGTGTGCCCGTCTGGTTCCTTGCCAGAAGATATCAAAGGAGGTAAACGGTCAATATACATGCGCCTGCATGTTCAGGGATCAAGGGTAATTGTTTCCGGGCTGTAAGCAGTTGCCTGGAAAAAGACGGCTTTTGACTTATGTGTGCTTACCGGACCAGGCGTGCTGAATTTGCTGTTTGCAGGTGAAACTGTCTATTCAGTATCATACGGGGTTTCAATCTGGTACTTTTCCAGCAGGGGCTTCAGTCCCTCCCTGCTCTGATATTTTACATCTTCGCTGAGGTTGTCCCACATGAACTCCATCATTGCGGTGTGCAGCTCATCCAGCAGAATCATCTCCGCTTCGGTAATCTCCTCTTTGCCGAAATAGAGTTTGTAGAGCTCTTTTGCCGATGATCCCATGACGGTTTTTCCTTTCACGCCTGAATTGAGCTCATGGTAATTGCCCTCTTTGTCCATTATCATCCATCTCTGCGGCAGCCTCAGCAGTTCCGCCAGCTTTTCCGCAACAGGTTTTGTTTCCATAGTTATTATCGTTTATTTCCCCGGTAACGGGCAGCTATTTTTAATTTATCCGTACGGACCGTAATTGCAAGGATCCGGGTGGGGCTGCTTATACCCCTGCTATGCGGCGCTTGTATTCTGCCAGCGCGGCATCCAGCCTTTCGCGTGCCGTAGTGTCGCCGGGAACGTTATGGGAGGGATGGATGTAAAGCTTCTCACCTCTTGCTACCAGGTTTTCGGCAACGGTACATATGATCATCCATACGGCGGTAACAAACCCCATGGTTGATACGGGCCCTATTTTATCAACATGGCCCTTCAGGTCAACTGAGGCATCTCCGGCGGGGACACAGGTGTCGACCACTATGTCGGCAAGCTCGAATATCTGCTTGCCGGTGGAGTGCCTCGACTTCACACCCGAGAACTCACCTGCCGAACCCAGCACAACGATCTTCATGCCCAGTTTGCGGGCCTCCAGAGCTATGTCTATGTTCACGTTGTTGATGCCCGAATGGGAGAAGAGCCACATGGTGTCGCGCTTGTCGAAATTGTAGCTTTTCATGATCTGGTTCCCGTATCCTTCTACCCTTTCAAGGAAGACGAACTGGTGAACTCCCATCTCCCCGACGATATGGGTAAAGAATGAGAGCGGAAGTTCTATCATTGGGTGGAAGCCCACGAAACCGCCAATGCGCGGGTACATCTCCTCTATGGGCAGGGTCGCGTGCCCGCATCCGAAAGTGTGCACCCACCTTCCGTCAGCAATGGAATCGGCCATCACACCGGCGGCCTTGTTGATGTTTTCGATCTGTGTCTCTTCAATTCTGTCGATTATGCCACGGGCATTGGAGAGCCATTGTTTTGCAAGCATTTTTACCTCCTTTTTAATATATTGGTAATAAGTTGATTAGTGTAATAGCGGACCATTATTTTAAAGGCGCTATCTTTTTCGACAGCACCATGAAGATTACGGCTGAGATGACAAGACTTACCGGGGCGACCATAAATGCTGACCTGAGATCAAAACTGTCGGCCAGGATACCCACGACCGACGGGAAGGTCATCCCTCCAAGCAGGGCAATGGCCAGTATGACACTGAAAGCGGTACCCGACAGCCTGGGGTAGAGATCGCCGACGTATGAGAACACCAGCGGGAATATCGCCGCAAATCCTATCCCCGTCAGCAGCAGTCCGGCTACAACCATCATGACACTGCTTGACACCAGGATGAGCATTGTGCCTGCAACCGATACGAGGAGTGATGCCAAAACCACCATTCTCCTTTCAGCCTTCTGCAGTAGTGACGTGATAGCTATCCTGGTAAATATCATGCCAATCCAGTAAAATGAGAGGAACAGCACTGCCTGCCTCGCCGATATTGCCAGGTACTCATTCATGTAGGTCGCCGACCATCCGCTCACCGTCATCTCCATGCCACTCTGTATGAACAGGATTAGTCCGAACAGCAGGAGAGGGGTCTCCCTGGTCAGCTTCAGGCCTTCCGATACCGGGAATCCCTGCGAGTGCTTGGGAGCAGGGAATTTAAGAATAAGAAAAAAGATCAGCGGGATAAGGATCAGTACACCCACGAACCCGATAAGGCTTTCCCAGGCAAACCTGTCAAGCAGCGTTCCGAGGAGAAGGGGCACCCCGAGGGCGCCTATACCGAAGAACACTCCCAGCAGACTGAGCCTTGCGCCTCTCTGCCCGTCCGATATATCCGAAACAAGGGCATTCGTACCCCCGTTAATTGCTCCTCCCGCAAACCCCACAAAGAAAAGGGAGATACGAAGAATATTGATACCGGGGGCGAACGCTATACCCTCAATACTGGCAAAGACCAGCGCGGCACACATGACCAGGAGGCCCTTGTAGCCGTACCGGTCGACCAATGGGCCGAATATAACAGAACCTATGAGCATCCCCAGGTTCAGCACCAGGAAGAGCGTTCCGGCATCTACCTTGTCAATTCCGTATTTTTCAATTACCGACGGAAGGACAGATCCCAGCACGGCCATCACTATGCCGAAAATCAGCATTCCCATGCAGCCGGCAACGAACAGCGATCTGTTGCTGTATTGTTTTCTGTTCATCATTGATATTCATTGTTACATGTTTAATAATAAATCCGGGGATACGGTAAGTCCCTGCTGTTAGATATCAGACTTCGACTGCCATAAGCGCCAGCCTGCCTGCCCCTGCAAGTCCGGCACCACCAGCAAGTGACGATGTTTCAAACCTTACCTGCCTGATGCTTATGGGCTGTGCCCACTTTTCAGCCTCATCCCTTATTCTTTTCAGGAAACGCGAGGCAGGTCCGAATACTCCACCTCCGAACACTATCACTTCGGGGTTAAAAAGGCTTACCAGGTTGGCTGCTGTCATGCCCCAGTAAACAATTGCTTCGTTGATGACGTGTACAGCGGCTTTGTCACCTTTTGCAAAGGCACTGAACACCTCCCTGGTACTACTGAACCCTGGTCTGTTTTCTATCGCGTCAACGGTTTCCCCATATTCATTTGCCATCCTGACCAGTCCCTCGCCCGAGGTGTGATACTCAAAGAAGCCGCAGCTGCTGTACTTCAAATTGAATTCCGGTTTCAGGGCAAGCCAGCCCGCGGCTCCGGCAATATCTGCATGTCCACGGATTATCCTGCCGTCACAGAGTATACCCGCCCCAATTCCTGTTCCGACCGACAGGAAAATGGCATTTCTGCTATTCCTCGCAGTTCCCTTCCAGGTCTCTCCGAGTATATAGCATGCCCTGTCGCTGTCAATGCTTATTTCGATGTTTTTCCCGTCGAACACCTCCCTGAGCTTCTGTCTTAGGGGAAAGTCTTCCCAGCCCGGTATGTTGGGGGCCCATACCCTCCCGGTAGAAGCGTGGTAGATTCCGGGCACACATATACCCATTGAGATGATGACATCACGGATGTCACTGTAGCTTTCAAAAAGTTCCAGTGCTTCTCCAATTATAAGATCACCTGCCTGTTCCCCGCTTCTGCCCTGAAGAAGTGTGCTGCGCTCTTTCAGGATGACGCCCTCGTTACTGAATATGGCGGCCGAAAGCTTTGTGCCGCCAAGATCCATTCCTATTACAGCCATATTTTTTCTCTTTGTTTCAGACGTTCAAAACTTTATTTCCCATACTGTCACCTGTTTGGCGTCAATCCTTGTTTCAAGACTGAGGATGTTATTACGGGCCCTGACACGACGTTCGGTTTCGGCAATAACATCCCTTACCCGGTGGTTGCCGTTTTGCGGTGTCCTGAGCTGTACAGAAACATCTTCAACGGAGTTGCTGTGGTTAATAAGGAAAAGGGCAAATCCGTTCTCATTCTCCTGGAGGCGTACCTCGACGTAACTTTCAGTATTTCCGTCATGTGAGCTGGTAAAAGGCCTTTCAATACCTGCCCAGTCAACAAGGTTCATAAAGAATTGCTCGTTCCCTGCAACAGGGTTCGGATGGTTGGCCATACCAAGGTATGAACCAACCAGCATTGCTTCGCCGTTCCCGAACTTTGCACTGGTCAGTGCCGGTTGCCCGTCATCGAGCCTTGCCAGGATATCAACATCGCGGTTATCAAGTGGGGTGACGGATTTCTTGTAGAGGGAGCCGTTCAGTATATGCCCGGCATCCAGGTTTAATGTGGCAGGATGGGTGTTATTGACGATCTCCAGCTCTATCGGGGTGTTTTCCCTGAGCCTTACCTCATGCTCGCGTACCCCGAACACCTCGTGCAGCCCCAGACCGGGAATTATTTCAGATGCATAGCCGCGGTCGTCATTCCAGCCTATGCGCGCCTCGGCTAGAACATATCCGCCGTTTTCGACGAATGTCCTGATCCCTTCGGCAGCTTCCCTGGTTATCATTATCGGCCAGGGGATTATAACCAGCTTATATTGTGAAAGTTCCTGCTTTTCGACGTGCTCCCGGTGTATGAAATCCACCGGCACGTTATGGTCGGCAAAGGCCCTGAAGTAACCTATCAGTGAGTTGGTATGGGCGCCCGGGTAGTCACGACGCTGCATCCCGCCAACCATTTGAGAAAGCGGATTGTAGACAATCCCGATCTCTGCCTTAACAGGCGTGGATGACAAAAACAGCTCCTGGTTTCTGTCCACTATTGAGGCAATCTCCCCTGCATGCACGGCTCTTTCTGTAAGGGTGCCGTCAAGGTTGATAAGCCCGTAACCACCGGCCTCATATCCTGACGACATGGGATAGTATGCATATATATTTACTCCCTTTGCTCCCTTTGCGATGGCTGACCATGCCCAGATGCGATGGTCGTCGGGTACCACCGGATCGCTTATGAGCAAGGCGATAGTCCCGTGCCCGGCTTGCAGCTCGCCCACGTACCATCCTCCCTTTTCCCGGTTGGCACTGCGGGTGAAGTCCATTACCGTGCGGAGGGTGGTAACCGACCAGTGGCGGTCGGGATGGTTATGCTTGGGGTATATTGATACTCCGTAGAAATCGAGCGGCTCGGCCATCATGAAATCGTCTGTTGCGCCTGCCCCGACGTAGGGGGACTGGAAGAGGGATGCCCCTACTGCGTGAGCGGTTATCAGGTTGTGCTGATCGCCTTTTCGAATAGCATTGTAGCGGGCGCGCATGTCCTCAACCAGCTTTTCGTAGATGAACATCTTCCAGTCGATAAAATCGGTATAGCTCAGAATGGTACTGAAGCGTGGCGGGTCGACCTGCTCCCATGAGGTGAAGTTGCGGTACCATGCCCTGTTAAGTTCATCTAATCTCTCGTATTTATCCATGAGCCATTCCCTGAACCTGGCCCTGGTACCCGGACAGAAGCAGAACTGCACGTTGGGTACATAGTCAAGGTGGGCCCAGTTGATTATGTGGGGCTCGCTCCATAGGTCCCATCCGAAAAAATTGGAATATGCCGATGCCACTTTTG
Source organism: Bacteroidales bacterium (assembly GCA_007132715.1). Lineage (GTDB taxonomy): Bacteria > Bacteroidota > Bacteroidia > Bacteroidales > PUMT01 > PXAP01. The sequence continues at coordinate 10,189 of SLOE01000171.1, read as the reverse complement.
CGGTCTCGGTGTAAAAATTCAGTACTGCCTCTTCAACTTCAGAATTATCGGTACAGGCCCCCGGGGCGGACTGCGGATATACCTTTATTCCGCTCTGGGTCTCAAAAAGCGCATGGGGAAATGCTTCGGCCACCCAGTCCGGCGCCGAATCGACATACATCTGTATAAATACGCGCAACCCAACCTCCTCTGCCAGCCTCATAAGAAGATGCAGGTTACCGAAGTTGTATTCACCTCTTACAGGCTCACACTTTGCCCATTCGACCCAGGTGCGTACGGTGTTAAACCCCAGGGCCTTTATCTGTTTCAGGTCCCGACGCCACTCCTCCTCTGAGTAAGGTGTTATTTCAGAAAGCATTGGGGCACGTGCTGTACCTCCACTGTACCATACGGAAAAAGGGAAAAAATCAGGTTTTACCTGGTTATTTGCCTCCTGTGCAGTGAGCGATGATCCTATAAATACTGCACACACCAGTAATAGCATTCTGTTTGTAAACATATCAGTCTTATTTAGGTAGTTTTTATGTTGGTTAAAAATGTATTTTGGGGACCGCCACAGATAGCTTACTTGAAATTATCAGCCAAAAAAGAGTGTTGCGATAAAGATGCCGGCAACCACTGCGGTAAGATCTGCAAACAGTCCGCAACCCACGGTATATCTGATATTACGTACACCTATCGCGCCGAAGTAAACGGCTATCGTATAAAAGGTTGTTTCCGTTGACCCCTGGAAGGTAGCTGCCATCCGTCCCACAAATGAATCTACGCCGTAGTGGTTGAACGCCTCAATCATCATGCCCCTTGCCCCGCTTCCGCTGAGGGGTTTCATGAAAGCTGTAGGCAACGCTCCGACAAACTCGGTGTCGGCACCGGTCAGCCCCACGAGCCAGCCAATTGCAGAGACCACCATGTCGAGTGCCCCCGACGCCCTGAGCACTCCGATAGCAACAAGCATTGCCACCAGGTACGGGATAATTCTTACAGCAACCTGGAAACCTTCCTTTGCCCCTTCGATGAACTGTTCATAGACATTTACCTTTTTTCTCCAGGCCAGCAGTATGAAGAGTATGATAACTAGAAAAAGCATCATATTACCTGCAAAGGTTGATACCACGGCTATCGTGGCCGAGGCCATGTTGCTGAATATCCAGATTATAAGTCCGATGATAAGTGATAATCCCCCCAGGTATGCCAGCACTACCCTGTTAAAGAGGTTGATGCGCTGTATTGCCGATACTATGAGCAATCCCGCAAGGGTGGAAAAGAAGGTGGTAAGCATTATCGGCAGGAATATGTCAGCCGGGTTGTCGGCACCCATTGCTGCTCTTATTGCCATTACCGATACGGGGATAAGGGTCAGACCGCTCGTATTAAGCACTATGAACATGATCTGTGAGTTGGAGGCCCTGGTCTTGTCGGTGCTGGCCTCCTGAAGCTCCTGCATTGCCTTTATGCCCAGTGGGGTAGCCGCATTGTCGAGACCCAGCATATTGGCACAGATATTCATGGTCATCGAACCGAAGGCGGGATGCCTGGCGGGAAGCTCCGGGAATATCCTCCTGAAGAAGGGCATGGCCAGCCGTGTAAGTCCGCTCACCGCACCACCCTTTTCTCCGATTCTCATGATCCCGAGCCACAGTGCCATTACACCGATCAGGTATATCGCTATATCGACGCTGATCTTTGCCATTTCAAAAGTACTTTCAACGATGGCAATAAATACATCCCTGTCAGCTTCTGAAAAGACATATCCCAGGAGCGGCTCCAGGGTGCCTCCGAAAAGATACCCCAACACCCTTAGCAGGGCTACCAGCATAGCGACTATGAAGAAACCTATCCAGATATAGTTGAGTGTCATATATAAGGCTTGTTGGAAACAAACAACAAACTGTTGTCTGCGGTTTTGAATTTATGCTTCAATCTGCCGGCATTGACAAAATCTGTGGCAATATAATAAAAATTAACCGTAAGGGGGCAACACTCCTGCTGACTGCTTTTATGCCGGTTTACCCGGGATGGTTGAGGGTCACAATTGAAGAGGGTGACAGGGGAGAGTGAAAAATTGTGCCGGGGTCAGTTCTGTTTCTTCCTGGTAACCGAGAAGAAATCTGCCAGCTGGGGAATTTGGGAGTTGAGTGCCTGGTCGGTCGAACCCTCAAAAAGAACCCTGCCGTTATCAAGGTATACTATCCGGTTTGCAGTACGGACAATGCTGGAGACCTCGTGGGTAACGAGGATCACAGAAATGCCAAGCAGGTTTTTGAGGTTAAGGATAAGGTTATCGAGCGATTTGAGCGATGCCGGGTCGAGTCCGGCACCAGGTTCGTCGCAGAAAAGCAGTGGCGGATCCATAGCAATGGCCCTGGCCAGTGCGGCTCTTTTCAGCATACCCCCGCTGAGCTGCGATGGATAGAGGTAATATGTATCTTCAAGGTTCACCAGTCGAAGTTTCATGCGGACTATGTCGGCGGCAAGCACTTCGGGAATATTGCCCTGGTGCCTGAGAGGCAGGGCAATATTCTCTGCCACAGTCATTGAGTTCAGCAACGCCCCGTCCTGATAAAGGACTCCCATCTCCAGGTAAAGGGCGCGCTGCCCCTTTTCAGTCAGTTCGGCAAGGTTGCGGCCAAGAACGGATATGTATCCGCGACTGACAGGGTATAGCCCCAGAAGATGCTTCAGGACAGTGGTTTTCCCTGAGCCACTGCCTCCGATAATAGCTGTGACCTCTCCTTCCAGGGCATAAAATGAAACATCACTGAGTATCTCGTTGCCGTCGATCTCTGCATAAAGCCTTTGTACATCTATTACTTTATCCATGAACCGGGTTTAATATTTTTAATAGAACAAAAGACCCATTACACTGTCTGCCAGTATTACAAGGGAAATAGACACCACCACTGCAAGAGTGGTAACTCTTCCGACGCCCTCGGCCCCTCTTTCTACACTGAAACCATAGAAGCTGCCTGTGAGCACTATAAGGGCGGCATACACCTGGCTCTTGACAAAGCCGGTCAGCAGATCCTTGTTCTGCATTATCCGCCCCATACGGTTGATGAATATCTCGGGTGATATATCAAGGGTAAGGTAGGCGGCGGTTGCTCCGCCTGCAATACCCGATACATTGGCGAGTATGATAAGGAATGGCATGGTGAAAAGGCATGCGTAAAGTTTCGGTACAACAACGAAACGCACCGGGTCCAGCCCCATTGTATTCAAGGCATCCAGTTCGGAGGTGACCTTCATGGTGGCAATCTCTGCGGCGATAGATGAACTGCTTCTTCCGGCGACAAGGATTGCAGTTATCAGTGGCCCCATCTGGCTCATTACCGCGATGACGGTAAGGTCGACTATGTAAATATTAGCGCCGAAGGTACTTAGTTGTGACCCGGAGTGCACAGCCAGTACCAGCCCTATGGCAAATGACATGAATACTATTATCATGGAGGCGTTAACCCCAATTTTAATGGACTGGTTTACAAATTCACCTTCGCGGAATGTCCGTCTTTTAAAAATGTCAGACACCGACCAGTAAAAGATGTTTGCCGCCAGGTTGATGAAACCGTAAAGATAGTTCGCGAACAGCCAGTGAGCCTTTTCACCTATCCTTTCTGCAAGTGATCCTTCAGGAGGTGGGGATACCTTTTCAAGTCCGAGCGGACTGAACAGATCCAGTTTCTTTTTTATGGAAGTTTTTTCTGTTTCAATGGTAATATCACCTTCTGATCCAAGCAATCCTCTCAAATGGTATAAGGCCGTAACACCGGCACTGTCAATACCAGTGAGGCCGTCAAGGTTGATGGTCCGGACTCTGCCCTTAAGTGCGGGAACCTCTTTCCCGATTGACCTGTAAAAGATTCCGGTACCTGAGGCCAGTATACTGCCATTGATAAAAAGTGTACCATCTTCATGCCGGCAACTGATATTACCAAGGTTCAGTACCTCACCGGGAGGTTTTATTTTACCTTTTCTAACCACTGCAAAAGGTTTTTAGAGGGGGTTTGCCAGTATATCTTTTATCTGGCCGGTGAATTTTTCCAGCTCCTCTGTGAACATTGAAACCACGGCTGCCGCAAAAAGGTTCAGGTCTCTGTCGTCGAGAACCATTCTTCTGTCGGCCCTGTGTACGTTAACAACATTGTTTGCATGATTGTCTGTCAGCCTGAGCTCGAGAGCCAGGCGTGCAATATGATCCTTCCTCTCACTGATCACCTCCAGGTTATCGATCCTTGTCTCAAGAGTGTAGTCAGCATCCTGCAGCAGTCCGGGCTCCCTTGTTGCTTCAAATACATTGTGTTCCTCAAGAAACCTGAAAAGGATGCCGGTCAGGCTCTGTTCCGGCCTCACAGCCCACATATTGAATGCGAAATACCTGATTTCGTGCGTATTCTCTCTCAGGGCGATCTGATGGGTTGCGTAGGCAGGCGAGACCTCTGCCGTTCTGACAATGCAGGAGCCTTTGATAGCCGCCTCCTGTTTTTCATGCTCAGTTTCCGTTAGCTGGTATTCAAGCACATAGTGCCTTGTCACCGGCTGTTTCTTTGTAAGGCATCCTGCTGTTATTACAGAAAAGACAAGGAGTGCAAATATTATTCGTGACATAACAGATCCATTTTATGATTAATTACCTCTCAGATTCCTGTCCGGTATATTCCTGGTACCGGGCCCCCTTAAGAGTACCGACGGATCGGTATTTATTTTCCTTGACGCCTCATTCAGGTTCTCCAGGGTATATTGCAGGAGAACCAGGTTCTCATTCAGGTGCATGCTGCTCTCTTCAAAGTCCGCATCCAGCCTTACCAGCAGGCTCTGTGTCTGCATTGTTGCTGCAGCAAGGCTTTCGATCAGTTCCTTCATATTTGCTTCCCTTACAGAAAGTGATATATCCCTGAGGTTGCCAAGCACCTCGGTTATTTCATCACCCTGCATGATCTCGTTAAACTTTCCGATGGCTGCTGCCAGCTCTTCAGATGATCCGTCCATCCGGCTGCTGATATTGTCAAGTGCAAGGGTGGTATTTTTTATATACTGCCTGTTCTCTGCAAGTATCTCATCAAGGGCGGCAACTGCATGGGAGGTTGTCTCAGCCAGTTCTGAAATATTTGATGCTGCAGTGGTAAAACCGGCCATATTATCGGGATGCGTAAAAAGCTGCAGGTTATTGAGGATCTCCTCTACCCGCCAGGTCAGGACCTCCGCCCTTCCGGTCAGATCAGCCGCCATGGTTGATCCCGGTTCGATGAAACTTTCCGGCGCAAGAAATTCGGCTTCTTTAGTCCCTCCCCTGATCTCAATTGTTTTCAGCCCGGTAATTCCTATTGCGACAATATCGGCTACGGCATCTTTCTTGACAGGTGTGCCGGCATCAAGTGACAGCCTGACTATAATGGTGCTTACATCCTCCGGGTCAATTCTTATATTCGAGATGGTTCCCACGTTGATGCCAAGGTACTTGACCGGACTTCCCACATCGAGTCCGCTCACTGAGATTTCGCTGTAGGCCACATAATAGGTGTCCTTCTGCTCAAATATCCTGCGTGCCGTGAAAAGTCCCACTATAATCAGCAGAAGTGCAGAGCTGATCAATATAAATATGCCCAGCCTTGTTCTTTGTGCTTTTCTTTTCATACAACCTCCCTTTGTTTGCCGATAATTTGGTTATTGCCTTGTTATTAAGTCGCTTGATATGCAAGTATGCATCTGTGCTTTACAGTGGGACAACCCCTATACCGGGCCTGTCAGGTAACGTCACTTTGCCGTCAATTATTTTAAGTCCGTCAAAAACGTCGTTATTGATAAGCAGGTTTCCGTCCAGGTCAGCCCAGTCCGCCGCCGGTGAAAGCTGTGCCGCAGCGGTAACGGCACAGGAGCTCTCAATCATGCACCCTATCATAACTTTCATGCCAAGCGACCTTGCGGTACTGACCATCTGGCGGGCCGCCCTCATGCCGCCGCACTTCATGAGCTTGATATTGATCCCGTCATAGGCGCCGTAAACCTTTACTATATCTGAAGGACCCTGCAAAGCTTCATCTGCGATAGTAGGAAGGGGACTCCTTTCGGTGAGCCAGGCCATGTCGTCAATTGCCTCTACCGGCATCGGCTGCTCCACGAACACCACGTTACGCTCATTGAGCCAGTGGATCATCTCAAGGGCAAACTCACGATCCTTCCAGCCCTGGTTTACATCGACACAAATCGGGGTGTCGGTTACCGACCGTATGGTCGTGATCATCTCCTTGTCCGTGTCAAGACCCAGTTTTACCTTCAATATCCGGAATTCAGAGGCTTCCCTTGTTTTTTCCCTTACCACCTCGGGAGTATCGATCCCAATTGTATACGATGTGAAAGGCGTATTGGCAGGATTGTAACCCCACAGGCGGTGCCACGGCTCACCAAGCAATTTTCCCGTCAGGTCGTGAAGAGCTATGTCAACCGACGCCTTTGCCGCGAAATTGCCCGGGGCGATCGAATCTATATAACTGTTGATCTCTTCAATCCGGAAAGGGTCGCTGAACTGTGACAGGTCCACTTTATTCAGGAAGTTCAGGACCGTTTCGTGACTTTCTCCCAGGTAGGGGGGCATGGATGCCTCACCGTAACCGGTATGACCATCACATCCAATTTCGGTAAAAACGACAGGTGTTGTGGTCCGGCTGCCGGCTGCCAGGGTAAAGACGTGTTTGAGCCTGACCTCATATGGCCTGAAGCTGAAAGTCAGCTTTTTTGCCGCTTTGGCCGGCGAACGGTAACCAATTAAGCCTGCCCCGGCCACCCGGGATGTTACCAGCGTTGAACCTGCCAGCAAGCCTGCCTTTTTGAGAAAGTTTCTTCTGGATACCATAACTTATCTGTTTTTGATTAAAAATACCAGGGATGATCCTTTACGGGTAACAGTCCGGGTTCTGACGAACAGGTAGGCGTCCTCCTGGCGCTTTGCAGGGTGGATGCCCTGTAGGCGCTGTAGTTGTTACTTGTACTGTCAAGGCTGTTGACCGTCACCATCCCTGCTGCATGAATATACTCCGAATCTCCTAAATATATTCCTACGTGTGTTACAGGGGAGCCGTCAGGATCGTCGGGGTTTGTCCGGAAAAAAAGCAGGTCGCCGGCTTCAAAATGTTGCCGGTCAGCTAAATATACCGGTTCACCATGCCGTGCCTGGAGGGATGCATCTCTTGCAATGACCATACCGTTCATGAACCATACGATTCTTGTATATCCGCTGCAGTCTATGCCTTTAGGAGAGGTTCCCCCCCAAAGGTAGGGAAAGCCATGCATAGCCATAGCTGCTTCTGTTATCCTGTCACCTGAAGGCATGGCTTCGGTGCTCCACTCTTCAAGACAATATGCCATATGCCTTTCTATTGTCCCGTTCCGGCCGTCCGGCAGACTTACGATCAAAAATTCTCCTTCGCTCCCTTCCTTTACAAGAATTGCACTTGCTGTAATATCTGAAACCGGTCCGCCATGCAAACTGTTGATAAAACCGTGGATTTCAGAATAGATTACCCGGGGAGAACTTTTCCATTTATCCAGTTCATCACCATCCATACCTTCCAGTGAAGATTTGCTGCACCAACCCAGGTACCGGTCCGGTGTCTGCACAAGAACCCATGAGCCCTGCTCCTTTAAGACCCTGACCGGGTTTCCCATGATCGCCTGGGTTACAAGCTCGGACCGGTGGGAGGGGGTGGCCCTGATGTTTGCAACGCTGATGTTGACCAGGGCCCACGGCCAGGGAACGTCAACAGGCAGAACGTCTATGTTTTCTGATATTTCAAATCCGGCAGCATACAACGAGTCCATGATGGCGCTCTTTAATGCTTCGTTATCAACCTCTCCTGAGATGTTCACCGTCATCCGGCCACGCCGCTCGGCTTTGATGTCAAAGATGTTTTCGCGTGCATCGGGTGCATGAACCTGCCTTATATTTTCAATTATCTCATCAAAGCCGTGATCCTCTTTGCATGCTGTGGTCAAAACCAGGATTATAGCCGTGCAGGATATCAGAAAAAAGATGGTTCTTACGTTCATATTGGTTTTGTTTTACGGGTGCTGCAAGATCAAAATTACTTGATATTGTTTAAAAAACATTAGCGGCCTGTGTGAAAATTATTTTTTCAGGTTACTTTTTGCGCTGAAAGTACGTATTCATGAGGTATTAAGATATCACCGCCTTTTTGCTGACAGCAAACCGAAAAGTTTTTTTCTTCGGCGCCATATATTTTTTTATTTTTACCTCTGCTAACAGATATAGGATGAAATCTTTCATGCTGACCGGGATACGGAGACTTGAACTCAGGGAGGTGCCCGATCCCTTAATAACATGCAGCACCGACGTGCTGCTGAGAATGAAGGTTGTGGGTGTCTGCGGATCGGACATTCACTACTACCTTAACGGAAGGATCGGCAGTCAGGTAGTTGAATACCCTTTTACTGTCGGTCATGAATGTGCAGCTGAGGTTGTTGAGGTCGGGCCGGATGTAACCAGGGTCAAGCCGGGTGACAGGGTTGCCGTCGAGCCGGCTATGCCCTGCTATTCATGCGACCAGTGCCTTTCAGGACGTCATCATACATGCCGCAGCCTGAAATTTCTGGGATGTCCGGGACAGGCGGAGGGATGCCTGTCCGAATACCTGGTAATGCCTGAAACAAGCTGTTTCCATGTCCCTGAAAGCATGAGCTTTGATGAGGCTGCCCTCACAGAGCCCCTGGCCATAGGTCTCTATTCGGTCAGGAGGGTAATGCCTGTTGCAGGAGCCGTATGCGGCATCCTGGGTTACGGCCCCATTGGGATGAGTGTGATGCTTGCAGCCGGAGCAAAGGGAGCTGGCAGGATCTATGTGACCGACAGGATCGATTCAAGGCTCAGGATCGCGAAGGAAACAGGTGCTTTGCTTACCGGTAATCCTGACAGAGATGATATTGCGGGAATGATCCTGAGCGAAGAGAAGGGGGGGCTGGATATTGTTTTTGAGTGTTGCGGGAAGCAGGAGGCAATGGATCAGGCGGTTGATCTTGTAAGGCCCGGCGGCACGATAGTTATTGTAGGAATACCCGAATTTGACAGGTGGTCATTCAGTGCCGATGAGATAAGGCGCCGGGAGATATCCCTTATTAACATCAGAAGGCAGAACCATTCGCTTGAAGAGACACTCGACCTGATCACAGGTGATGGATTAAATGCAGTCCCGATGGTGACCCACAGGTTTAACTTCGGGGAAACACCCGCTGCATTCAGGCTGGTTTCTGAATACGCTGACGGGGTTATGAAGGCAATGATCGATTTTTAATTACAAGTGAAGATACCATTAACTGGCTGAGCTTTTTTAACAAGGTTATTTTAAACATTTACACGGTTTAAAAGTAGTAATTATCCGGTTATGTATTTTAACCCGTATTCTTTACCTGTATTTGCGGCAGCATTGATAATGTTGTCACTTGCGCTGCTTATAAGGAAGCATAAAACTACCCCTTCTGAAAAATGGTTCGTGCGGCTTATGCTGGCAGGTACAGTTTATTCCCTTTTCTATGCTCTTGAGCTTTGCTCGTATGAACCTGAATTTGCACGTTTGTTTTACAGGCTTGAGTATGCAGGAATTCCTTTTGTACCTGCAATGCTCGTTTTATTTTCGCTGAGCTATACCAGAAATGAAGAGGTCAGGGAGCTCTACCTGCTGGTGCCAATTTTGGTTATTCCCTCTGTAACATTCCTTCTTGCATTTACACACGGGTATCACGACCTGTTCATAACCGGCGGGGAGATTGACTATTCGGGCCTTTTCCCGGTATTTGTCTTTCAGCCTGGGATATGGTACTGGGTTCACCAGGGGTATGCGCTGACTGCGATCATCACTGCAATATTACTGATGGTGAAAATGTGGATATCCTCTGCTCCCGCCTTCAGAAAGCAGGTAAGTATTGTTTTGCTGGGAACTCTCCTGCCTTTCGCGGTTTTTATAGCATATCTGCTCGAGCTGACTCCCCGCGGACTCGATCCGATGCCGTTCTCTTTTGCATTGGCCGGTTTAGTGATCTTTGCAGGTATTTTTCGATACAGGTTGTTTACACTTACCCCGCTTGCCAGGAATATGCTGTTTGATAATATTCCCGATGGTGTGGTGGTGATAGACAAGTCTGGAATGGTGGTGGATTACAACAGGTCAGCCGCTGCATTGCTTGAATT
>SLOE01000032.1 GCA_007132715.1 Bacteroidales bacterium | reverse complement strand
TGAAACTTGCCTTTGCGGGCGATTTCAGGCACATACTGGCCGTTACCTTTACCAACAAGGCCACCGCCGAGATGAAATCCAGGATCATTGATGAGCTCCACCGGCTTGCCGCGGGAGCTGCCAGCGGGTACCTGGAGATGCTTGCCGGGCAGCAGGGCGCTGACGAGCAGACGGTAAGGCGCAGGGCAGGAGAGATACTGAGGTCCGTTCTGCAGAACTACTCAAGGTTCTCGGTGGGGACGATAGATAGTTTTTTCCAGCGTATAATAAGGGGATTTGCAAGGGAGGCCGGACTGCAGTCCGCTTTCGACCTGGAGCTTGATAACAGCAGGGTGCTGGACCGGGTCCTGGATATGATAATAGCTGAGTGTGCCGCTGATGAAGAGCTGCAGAGATGGCTGATGGATTTTGCCGAAAGCAGGATACGGGAGGGGAGGTCGTGGAACTTCAGGCAGGAGCTGGGCAGGCTGGGCCGGCAGGTCTTCAGCGAGGAGTTCATGCAGCTGAGGGGCGAGATGACCGGCAGGCTGTCCGATCGCTCATTCCTTGGCGAATACATGGGACAACTTCATGCCGTGGCGGCCCGCTACGAAAAGAAAATGGAAGAATCGGGCAGGAAAGGGCTTGATATGATAAGGGGACGGGGACTGGAGGTGGGTGATTTCAAGTACGGAAGCAGCGGGGTGGCCGGCTATTTTGAAAAGATAGCCGTTAAGAAGGAGTATGCTCCCGGTAAGAGGGTGGCCGCGGTTACCGGACCGGAGGACTGGTTCGCGAAGAACTCGCCGAAAAGTGAGGCGATAAGGGCGCTGGTGGAGGGGGGACTGCAACAGGTGCTAGATGAGGCTCTCGCCCTGTACAGGAACGGGCACCCGCTCTGGGTCTCGGCAAGACATATACTGTCCAGCTTCTATACGCTGGGTATACTGAACGACATCGCTTTGCGCGTTCGTGAAGATGCGGCCGCCACCAATACCATGCTCCTGACTGAGATAGTCTCCCTGCTTCGCGGAATTATAGGAAGCAATGAGGCCCCGTTCATATATGAGAAGACAGGGTGGTTCTACAGGAACTATATGATTGACGAGTTCCAGGATACATCAAGGGTGCAGTGGCAGAACTTCATACCGCTGATAATAGAAAGCCTTGGAAAGGGACAGCGCAACATACTGGTGGGTGATGTCAAACAGTCCATATACAGGTGGAGGAACAGCGACTGGAACATACTGGCTTCGGAGGTCGGGGAGGCCGCGGGAAGGCATGGCTGCCGTGTCGAGACCCTCGGTTACAACTGGCGCAGCAGGAGGATGGTAACCGGTTTCAATAATGCCCTCTTCGGCGATGCTCCCCGGCTCATGACAGATCAGCTGGGCAGGGAATGTGCCTCTGCCGGGTTCGGTGAAACGGAAACCGCCGCCCTGCAGGAGCAGATAAGGAACGCTTATGAAGGCCATGCTCAGAAGGTCCCCGACAGGGCTGACCGTGAAGGGGGGTATGTGCAGGTAACCTTTGCCGACAACATCACCGGTGGCTGGAGGGAGGAGGTGCTCAGCCTGCTTCCCGGACTGCTCCTGGATATACTGTCAAGGGGTTTTGAAATGAGAGATATCGCCATCCTGGTCAGGAACAATCGCGACGGCAACGAGATTGCCTCCATGCTGCTGGAATGGCAGGCGTCGCATAGGGAGGGAGGAAACAGGCTTGCGTTCATATCGGAGGAGTTCCTGCTTCTTAACGAATCGGTGTCGGTACGTCTCCTGCTTGCACTGATAAGGTTTATTGCCGATCCGTCGGAAAAGCTTGACAGGGCGGTCATCATAAACGAATATTGCAGGTACCTGGAGCAGGCCCCCGTGGGGCACGGCAACGACCACCTGCTGTTCGGGCTTCAGGATAACTACCTCGATGAGGGATGGGACAGGCTCATGCCGCATGAGTTCACCGGGGGACTCGCGGAACTCGGCAGGCTCTCCCTCTATGAACTGGTTGAGCAGCTTATCAGGTGTTTCGGACTTGACAAGAGTGAGAGGGAGATACCCTTTTTGATGGCATTCCAGGATGCCGTGGTCGATTATTCCCGGAGAGAGCCCGGCGGACCGGCCGCTTTTGCGCAGTGGTGGGAGGAAAATGGTGCAAGGCTTGCCGTGAGCAGCAACGATAACCAGGATGCAGTGCGCATCATGACTATCCATAAGTCGAAGGGGCTGCAGTTCAGGGTTGTCGTGGTGCCTTTCGCGGACTGGCTCACTGATCATAATACGTTGTTTGACAATTTCCTGTGGTGCAGACCCAGCGTGGAGCCATTTGACGAATTGCCGCTGGTGCCGGTGAGATACAGGTCCGACCTCGCGAAAAGCATATTTGCCGCCGATTATTTCAGGGAGAAGATGCAGGTGTTCGTAGATAACCTGAACCTCCTGTATGTGGCGCTCACCCGTGCGGCCGACGAGCTGTACGTGCATGCTCCCCTGCCGGGAGAGAAACGGATTGATAATGGTGAAATAAAGAGCGTGTCGGACCTGCTCTATTTTGTTTTAAGACAGTGGGATGACACGGGTGCCGTTTACAGCTGCGGGTCGAAGCTGGCCGTCGAGGCTTCCGCAAAGGATCGTCCCGGAGAAACTCTTGTTGCAAAAAGATACCGTGTGCATGATGTGGTAAACAAGCCGGGCCTGCGACTCGCGGGAACACCCCGGGGCGCCTCTGTTGTCGCAGACGACGACCCGGCCGTACAGGGAAGACTTATTCACGAGATCTTCTCCGATATAGTGGTGGCCGGAGATATTGACCGTGCCGTGATGAAAAGGTGTTTTGAGGGACGCCTCAGCTCAGACCGGGCGGAAAGGTTATCGGCCGGTATTGCATCGCTTATTGAGGAGAGCGGCGCAGCTTCCTGGTTTGACGGAAGCTGGAAGGTGATGAACGAGGTGTCGGTGCTCCTGCCGGGCGGCAAGACACGCAGACCCGACAGGGTTATGATAAAAGGCGGAGAGGTTGTGGTGGTGGACTACAAATCGGGCACCGAGGAGCCTGAGCTGCACGGAGCGCAGATGCGCTCCTATATAAGGGATATTGAGAGCATGGGGTATGACAGGGTCAGGGGTTTCCTCTGGTATACGGGTACGGGAAAGATCATTGAAGTAAAAACCGGTTTATGATCAAAGGTGAACGGACATACACATGGGGCAGCCGGCGAAGGTTCAACTCGATGGCCGACTACTTCAAAAGGGAGTTTGGCGGGAGGGTCCAGAAGGTATCTGTAAATGCCGGCTTTACCTGTCCAAACCGTGACGGGACGGTGGGCACCGGCGGATGCACCTTCTGTGACAGCACAACCTTCGTGCCGGCATATTGCCTGCCCGGGAAGGGCGTGAGGGAGCAGATTGAAGAGGGTATAAGGTTCCACGCAAAGAGGTACCGGCGCGCAGAGAGCTTCCTTGCCTATTTCCAGTCATATACCAACACATACTCTGATGCTGCGACACTGGAACGGCTGTGGAACGAGGCCCTGTCGGTGCCGGGTGTGAGGGGGATAGTGGTGGGTACCAGGCCTGACTGTGTTGATGATGATATACTGTCTCTTATGGCCGAGATGGCTTCGCTCTGCTATTTTGTTGCCGAGTTCGGTATCGAGTCGTGCAACGACCAGACGCTTATGGATGTTAACAGGGGACATGACTTTGCCACGGCTGTGAGCGCCATCGGAAAGACCGCCGCTCTGGGTATAAAGACAGGCGGGCACATGATCTTCGGACTGCCGGGAGAGAGCCGGGAGGAGATGCTGGCGTCGGCACCGGTTCTATCGGAGCTTCCGCTGCACAGTCTTAAGTTCCATCAGCTTCAGATAGTGAAGAATACGCCTATGGCTGAGCTGTACAGCAGGGATCCGGGAAGGTTCAGTCTTTTCGGACTGGATGAGTACCTCGGTTTTGTGGCCGATTTTGTTGAAAGACTTAACCCTGCCATAATTGTTGAGAGGTTTGCGGGCGAGCTACCCCTCCGGAGCATTGCAGGCGGTATAAGGTGGGGGGTAAGGAATGACCGGATCGCGGGCATGTTTGAGAAGAGGCTGGAGGAGAGGGACAGCTGGCAGGGTAAATATTACAGGGGCACCGGCAGTGATGCCATATAAACAGAGTGATATGAAACCGTTTCTGAAAAGTGTGGCTGAGTACCTGTACGGTAAGTACGGTGACGAACTGGGTGATTGCGCCATGGTATTCCCGGGAAGGCGTGCCGGTCTCTTCTTCAGGAACTACCTCGGCGACCTGGTGGAAAGGCCACTGTGGATGCCACGGATGATGACCATATCAGACCTGATGGGGGAGCTGAGCGGAATGCAGGCAGCAGACACTATTACCCTCAATCTAAGGCTGTACAATGTTTTCAGGTCGGTTACAGGGAGCACCGAGGAGTTTGACCGTTTCTACAACTGGGGGGAGGTGATGATAAGGGATTTTGATGAAGCAGACAAATACCTGGTTGATGCAGAAAAACTGTTCAGGAACATCAGTGCACTGAAGGATATTGAAAACCACTTTGATTTTATGTCGCCTGAGCAGGTGGAGCTGGTAAGGCAGTTCTGGGGCAGTTTCAACCTGGGATCCCCCTCTGAGCATCAGAAGGAGTTCCTGTGGATATGGGAGGAGTTGTATAATATATATATTAAATACAGAGAGCTTCTTGCCGGCGAAGGCATGGCCTATGAGGGTATGATCTTCAGGCATGTGGCGGGACTTGTAGAGGAGGGTAACCTGCCCGGTACCGGTGCCGGGAAGTACTTTGTTGCGGGCTTCAATGCCCTGAACGAGTGTGAGAAGAGGCTTTTTGACTATCTGAAGAAGGAGGGGAGAGTGGAGTTTTTCTGGGATTACGACGAATACTACACGAATGACGGGATACACCAGGCCGGTCTTTTTATCAGGGAAAACATCAGACGGTATCCTCATGACGGCTATGAAGGGGATACCGGAAACCTGTCAGTCACCCCACCGGAGATCGACATCGTTGCAGTTCCCTCCAACACCGGGCAGGCCAAGATAATGGAAGAGGCCGGACTTGATCCGGGTGCGGGCGATGACCCGCTGCAGTCTGCCATCATACTTCCCGACGAAAGCCTTCTGCTGCCCGTGCTGTCGTCTATGCCTGATGAGGCGGGCAGCGTCAACATTACCATGGGATACCCGCTGAAGGAGACAAGCCTGTTCGGTTTCGCCATGCTTCTGGCCGATATGCAGTTGGCGTCCCACACCGGCAGCAACGGAAAACTCACATTTCCGGGAAGGGAGGTGATCTCACTGTTACGTCACCCCGAATACCCGGCAGGGGAGAGGGAGGAGGCCATGCACCTTGTAAGCACCATCAGGAAGAATAATATGCTGCGCGTTGAAAGCGGATTTGCAGCGAAGGGTGAGATGGGGCGGCTTGTCTTCAGAAAGGCTGACGGCGGCATGGAATTGCTGGATTACATGCTGGAGATACTCGAATATATGGAGAGGCTGCGTTCACCCGGCAACTGGGCCGGTGATGTCGATGGTGCGCCTGAAAACAGTGACGTTATCATCCCCGGAAGGGAATTCCTGAGCAGTATGTGCTCTGCCCTGAGGCGGCTTAAGGATACCGTTGCCGGTGCAGGTACGGCAATCGGTTCCGGGACCATGGTGAAGCTGCTAAGGAGGGTGCTCTCGTCGGTCAGGATACCGTTTTACGGTGAGCCGCTGGGCGGACTCCAGGTGATGGGGGTGCTGGAGACCAGGGCCCTTGATTTTGAGAATGTGCTGTGGCTGTCTATGAATGAGGGTGTTTTTCCTTCTGTGCAGCCTGCTCCCTCGTTCATACCCTATACACTCAGGGCGGCATACCGGCTGCCGCGCCCGGAACAGCAGGAGGCTGTCTACACCTACTATTTTTACAGGCTGCTGCACAGGGCAAAGAAGGTTACACTTGTTTACAATACACGGAGCGACGGATTATACACCGGGGAGGTGAGCAGGTATATCCATCAGCTTGACTATTCGGGTCTTTTCAACGTCAGGCGCAGGAACATGGTGTTCAGCCTTAGTCCGCCAGACCAGCGGCCGGTACTGATTGGGAAGTCCGGCGACATTATGGAGAGGCTCCGTGAGATTGCCGGCACCGGCAGATCACAGGGATACCTGTCAGCCAACGCACTGAACAGCTACATGGATTGCTCCATGAGGTTTTATTTCAGGTATATCGCGCGATTGCAGGAGCCGGAGAAGATGACGGGGGAGATCGATATGGCGGCCTTCGGCAGCCTTCTGCACAGGGCGGCTTTTTTCCTGTATGAGCCGCTGGCCGGGAAAACGGTGACAGCTGATGATATTGACAGGATGACCGGAAAAAGCGGCATGATAGATGATTGTGTTGAGAGGGCTTTCCGTGATCCCGGGGGAGATAAACCGGGTTTTGGGCTGCCGGAGACTGACGGACTGGCAAGGATAGCCGGGGGAGTGCTTGCATCATATCTGAGGCAGATACTGGAAAGGGACAGGAGGATGGCACCTTTCGAAATTGTCTCCCTGGAACAGAAGTACCGTAATAATATAATTGTCCCCGGAGGGCAGGGTGAAACTGAGGTTGCCACAGGCGGCATAATAGACCGTATTGACCGCCCGCAGGGTGTGACAAGGGTGGCGGACTACAAGACAGGTGGCGACGACACCATATACAGGACCATGGAGTCTCTTTTTGAACGGGAGGATCCGAAAAGGAAAAAGGCGGTGTTCCAGACACTCTTTTATTCCTGGCTCTATATAAGGCAGGGAGGAGGGGGTCCGGTACGGCCTGTCATTTACCAGGTCAAAAAGTTGTTCTCTGATGAGGAGATGGTGATAGGAGAGAAACCTGACAGGAATCCGGCACGGCCGGTGAACGATTTCAGGGAGTATATCGGCCCGTTTGAAGAGAACATGAGGCTCCTGCTGGAGGAGATCTTTGATGAGGGAGAGCCCTTCAGGCAGGCGGGTGACAGGGATATATGCAGGTATTGCCCCTACAGGGTTTTGTGTCACAGGTAAAAGACGATATAACCGAACCAGGAAAACAGTAATTATAAAAAAACAACCGGTATGATCAACAAACATCTCACTGATCCGCGCAGCATAGTCGTCGTGGGTGGCTCCAATGATGTCAGGAAACCAGGGGGCAAAGTAGTAAAGAATATAATTGACAACGGGTATTCAGGCGACCTGTTCGTTGCCAATCCCAAAGAAGACACGGTACAGGGTGTTAAAAGCTACAGGAATATGGAGGACCTCCCCGGTGCGGACCTTGCAATTCTGGCCGTTGCGGCCCGGCACTGCCTGCCTGCGACAGAGCTGCTGGCAAAAAAGAAGAAGACAAAAGCGTTCATAATCCTTTCTGCCGGGTTCTCTGAGGAGAGTGCGGAGGGAGCAGAGATGGAAAGGAAGATCGTGAATGTGATCGACGCTGCCGGAGCCTGCCTGATCGGCCCCAACTGTATCGGGATGATGAACAGCAGGCATGCAAGTGTCTTTACCACTCCGGTGCCGCGGCTGCATGAGAGTGGGGTGGACTTTGTATCGGGATCGGGTGCGGTGGCGGTCTATACCATGGAGGCAGGATATGATGTGGGACTTACCTTTTCGTCGGTATGGTCGGTCGGTAACAGCGCCCAGACCGGGGTGGAGGAGGTGGTAAAGTATCTTGATGAGACTTTCGACAGGCGTTCAGGCGCCAGGATCAAACTGCTCTATATGGAGAGCGTGAAAAAGCCTGATATGCTGCTCAGGCATGCTTCATCGCTGATCAGCAAGGGGTGCAGAATTGCCGCAATAAAATCGGGTTCGTCTGAAGCAGGCAGCAGGGCTGCCACATCGCACACAGGAGCTCTTGCAGGCTCTGATGAGGCAGTGAGTGCGCTTTTCCGCAAGGCCGGGATAGTAAGGTGCCACAGCAGGCAGGAGCTGATTAACGTGGCGGGGGTGTTCATGCAAAGGCAGCCTGCGGGTAAGAGGTATGCCATAATAACACATGCCGGAGGTTCGGCGGTTATGCTTACCGACACTCTTTCGGAGGGAGGACTCGAGGTGCCGCCCATTGAGGGGGAGCACAGCCGGGAGCTGCTCTCCAGGCTCTATCCCGGATCATCGGTTGCAAACCCCATCGATTTTCTCGCCACGGGAAACGCTGAACAGCTCGGCCATATCATAGACCTTTGTGAGGAGAAGTTTGACAATATTGATGCGATGGCGGTTATTTTCGGGAGTCCCGGACTGGCACCCGTGTTTGATGTTTATGACCTGCTTCATGAAAAGATGGATAGCTGCAGCAAACCTATATATCCTGTACTGCCTTCAGTAATAAATGCAGCAGAGGAGATCAGGGCCTTTACTGCACGGGGACGTTTCTGTTTCAGGGATGAAGTGACACTGGGACAAGCGCTTAACCGCGTTGCTTCAGCGCCTGATCCTGTCCCTGCAACTGTCACATTGCCTGCCCTGGATAACGAAACGATCAGGGATGTTGTCGAGAGCAGCCCTGCCGGATACATTGAGCCAGGAGCGATCAACAGGCTGCTTGATGCAGCCGGCATTCCCAGGGTTGCAGAGGCTGTGACAAATGATGCCGGAGATGCTGTATACAGGGCTGGTTTGTTAGGATACCCCGTCGTGATGAAGGTGGTAGGACCCCTTCATAAATCGGATGCAGGAGGTGTCGTGCTGAATGTTGAAGATGAAGACCGGGTCAGGCATGAATTCGGCAGATTGATGTCAATTGATGGTGCCGTGGCTGTCATGATACAGCCGATGTTGTCAGGTACCGAAATTTTTGCCGGTGTCAAACAGGAGCCCCCGTTCGGTCACCTGGTGCTTGGAGGGCTCGGCGGTATTTTTGTCGAGGTTTTCAGGGATGTTGTTGGGGGACTGGCACCACTGCACCAGGAAGAGGCGCTTGATATTATAGGACGGATCAGGGGCAAAGCTGTTCTTGAGGGCACAAGGGGCCTGAAAGGGGTTAATACCGGTATGTTTGCCGACATACTGGTCAGGCTTTCTGCACTGGTGCAGGCCGCCCCCGAAATAGCTGAAATGGATCTGAACCCTCTTCTCGGCACACCCGACCGTGTGATGGCGGTGGATGCACGTATCAGGATAAATAAAACCGCCTGATACCCAGGGGCTATCCCGTCATATTCTATTGATTGTTTTCCGTGGTTTCCGGATTTTTTCAGCCCTCTTTCTCCTTGTAGGGGGGACAGAGGTAGATCTTCGCATGATCCCTGACCCTGACCACCGGAGCATAAAGCATGGCAGGGGCATCGATAGGTTTTTCCCTGCTTGTTACATACACATGACCCTGCATAAGTATGCCTATCTTATCTTCAATGGTGACGCTCTCTTCGTCGCCCGGGAAGATCACCTCTCCTGTGGCGATCCATTTTTTAAGCTTGTTACGCCTCCATTTGTTGTAGGGCTCCATTTTAGCCAGGTAGTTTTCAACAAAACGGCTGCCGGCTATCTTCCATAGCCTCAGCTCCAGTTCGGGCGACTCCTTCATGAGCTTTTCCATTACCCTGGCCGGAAGCTTAAGGGCGGTTACAGGCTGTTCGGCGGTGACGGTAGCAGTGCGGGTGACACCCATAAGAGGCGCCATTTCGCCGATAACGGTGCCCGGACCGAGGATGTCGATGACCGAATTGCCCATCTCAACTATTACATTTCCCCTGAGGATGACAAAAAGGCCTTCACCGGATTTATCCTGCTTTGAAAGCTTTTCACCTACAGAGAACACCCTTGTTGTAAAGGATGCAACAACCTTGTTGAATACTTCCGGCTCCAGCCCCTTGAGCCATTCAGCCTCATTAAGCATTTTCATCGCTTCGGGAGCCTTATACTGCGGAGGCCTGTCTATCAGTGATTTCATCTGGGCTTCAATATCGCCAAGCATCTTGACTGCCTCATCCGGCTCTATGCGGCCGCCCTTGAGAAGCCTTTTGACGGTGTTTCGCTGGTGGTTCAGGGTGGACCTGATCGCCTGCCTGGTCTCTATGGCATTATAGATCTCGGGGAAGGCCTCTTTCAGGTTTCTCAGGAATGTCAGTCCCTGAATGCGGTTCTCGGCAATTTCGTCTTCAATAATGGTCAGGTTACGGGCTTCCTTGCTGTCATCACCGGATTCAGAACTGACCGACATATGCAGGCTTGCCACGAGCTTCTCCACTTCCTCCTGGGCCGTCACGAAGCCCCTGGCTGAGTCATAACTGACTGCAAGCCTCTCAAAGAAAAACCGTTCGGCTATTCTTCCTATTACAGGAATGGACTGCAATATATTCATGAACCTGGGAGTTTTCCAGAACTGCTCAAGATCCTTTCTCTGTGAAAGGGAAATATTACCTCCGGCATCAAGAAGTACATCAATATCATCAGAAAGCTGCTGTACCGCGGCAGGTCCCAGCAGTCCCTCACTGAACTGCCGCCAGTAGCTTGCCTTCTCTTTCTGAAGGAGCCGTTTCCTGGTTTCGGATATTGTTTCAAGATGCAACTCCCTCTCTTCGTCAACATCCTTATCATCAGGCTTTTCAGGCAGGTACTCTTTAACGGCATTCCAGTTTGCACCACTCATAAACCTGTCGTCTTTAAGTTTTTCAATTGCATTTTCCGTGCTCTTGTGGATATATCTCCTGGCATTCTCCATCATGGCAAGCTTGGCCGAAGCAACGCGTGTGAGTCCCAGTTTTTCAACCAGGGCCTTGATAGTTGTGGCATTGACCAGAGAGTAAAGGATCACCATACCGGCGGTAAGTGACAGAATCTCGTTACGGATATTTTCGGCTATGCTCATTTCAGAAGCGACAATAAGTGCCAGTGCCAGTGAAATGGCTCCCCTCAGTCCGCCCCACCAAACCACTACTGCATCCTTTTGTGACAGGCCGTAACCTATCCTGGCCATAAGCGGGTAGAAACCGCCTATCACCAGAGCCCTGATAATAATGGTTGCAAAATATAATATCAGCAGTATCAGCAGGTCGGATGGGGCAAAGGTAATGCTCCGGGCTATGACAACGCCAACGATAAGGAATATCAGGGTGTTTGCTATAAAGGCGGCAAGCTCCCAGAATTCGTGGAGAAAATGGCCTACTTCCGGACTGATACGGGTGCGGCCGGCACCTGCCATAATTACTCCGAATGCAACTACCGCAAGAATTCCAGATACATGGAAAAATCCCTCGGCAACGAAAAAGGAGAGGTAGGCGGCACCGATTATGACCGTTATTTCGAAGAGGGCATCATTGAAAACCCTCTTTACCCAGTTAATAACTAGTATACCGATAAGTACCCCGATAAAGGTGCCTCCAAGGGCAACCTTGATGAATTCGAGCAGTACAGGCGTGTCGCTGCCGGCTCCCGTTATGGAAAGAAGGAGCACCATGAAGATAACGATGGCCGTACCGTCGTTCAGCAGTGATTCGCTTTCAATAAGGGTCCCCAGCTTTTTGCTGGCCCCAAGCTCCTTGAGGATGGAAACAACTGCAACCGGGTCGGTGGCGCATACTATAACGCCGAACAGGAGGGCCACGGGCCAGGTCCAGTGATGCAGTCCGAGTCCCAGTCCCTTTACGCCCATTGCTGTTGCTCCTGTAAGGACAAGGGCCACTATTATTCCCGGTACGGCAAGGATAAACCCGTTTCCGACCGATTTCTTGAACGTGTGAATATCCAGGGCGAAGGCAGCCTCAAACAGGAGTGCCGGCAGGAACACAAACAGTATGATGTGCGGATCTATATTTCCGGCCCAGTTGACGGACTGGGCAAGGATACCGAGATCGATACGGAAGGACCCGAAGCCGATCATGCCGAAAAGGCCGAAACGGCTGGCAAATCCCAGCAAGAGCCCGAAAACAAACAGGGTGATGGTAAACGGCAGGGGACTTTTCTTAAGGAAGTGCCTGGTTGCTGTACCGATAAACAGAGCAAGTATGATGAAGAAAAGCGGGCTCATATCACCGTCATGGTGGTCTGCGCCGGCTTCCGCACCGGAGTGATCATGACCGCCCGCAGCCCCTTCTCCATACATTTCAGAAATTGCCGGTCCAGATCCCGGTATTGCATCCCCTTGCACGGCTGCCTGGGAAAACTGGAAAAACACCAGAAAAAGAAGTGAGAGAAAAATTCTGGCAAACAAAATAGCTGTGAACTTTTGCATGATCTGAAGAAGTTAAATGGTTATTTCAGTCTTCTGACACGATCACTAAAAGTACAAAAAAAAATTGTTCTCACGGGTAATTATTTATGTCAAAAAAAAAAGCGGGTTCATCACCCGCTTTGTCTCCCAGGGAAAGGAGCTGATATAACTTGATCCTGTTGGTACAGTATTGTATTATCCGGTAAGAAATTCCCGGGGGACCATACGGATCCTGTCAATATCCCTGATCTTTTCTGCGATATTAAAACCCTGAGAACAAGTAACATTGCAGGGATGGCACTTTGCACATGCATCTCCGTCTATTTCCAGTGTATCCATGGTTTCACGGGCAAGTGCTGTTCGCCTGTATCCGTATGCATACATGTAGGAACGCATGATGTCGTTAACAGGCAGATCACTGTTGCACTGTCCTGCACATTTTTCACAGCCGAGGCAGAACATGCCGGTATCTGCCTGGTCTAGCCTGAGATCCCTCAATTCATCAGGGGTGAGACCGATGTTATGATTAACTTCAAAGTTTTCCTCAAGTTCACGGAATGTTTCCACACCCGGAATGGAAGAGTGAATGTTGGGATTCTGAAAAACATATTTAAGAGCCGCCTTCACGTTGATAGGATCCTTCCTTTCCCTGTCCCAGTAAGCACCTGCCATCGTCTTCATTGCAATGATGCCGGTTCCTGCAGCAGCAGCATAGTCGATGGCTTCATTAATTTCGTTGAAATGCTCCATCCGGAAGTTGTATGCTGTAAAGACCACATCATATACACCGCTGTCTGCAACAGCCCGTATTACTTCAGGTTCGTTCGAGTGAGTCGATACACTGAGGAACCGTGCTTTACCCTGTTCCTTTATTTTGGAGAAAGCTTTAAGCCTGGTTTCATCAAGAGTATGCTCGCGCGATGCCGATGCATGCAGGCCCAGAATATCCACATAGTCCAGTCCCAGTCGCCCGAGACTGGTGTCGAACGCCTCCATGATCTGTTCTTCGGTATTGCCTCTGAGTCTTGTTGCAAGATAATATGAATCCCTGTCCCTGTTTCTCAGCACCTGGCCCAGCATCTCTTCGTTTCTGCCGTTGTTGTATCCGTGGGCGGTATCAATCAATGTCATACCCATGTCAAGTGCCAGGTTGACGATCCGGGGATTATCGGAACGCACGAAACCGAGGTTGACCAGTGGCAGCTTAATTCCGGTCTTGCCAAGTGTACGGTATATTATTTCGTTTCCTGCTGTACGGGAAGTAACATGGGGTGTTGCAGCCCTCAGAGGGCCGGCAGATGTTAGAAGTCCCCCGGCAGCACCTGCTGCAGATAGCTTCAGGAAATTCCTGCGGTCAAAAGATCTTTGCATTCAGTTATAGTTATTAGGTTCGCGTGATTAGTCTTTTGTAAATAGTGCAAAAACAGGGAACCGTATTAATTCCCTGAGAAAAGAGCCAGATATTTCTCCTGCAGCTCTCTGTCGTCAAGATTGTAGTAACCGTAAAGCCGGTTGTCTTTCCATACTATACCCACTTCTCCGTTCCACCTGTCCTCAACCCTGTGGATACCCTCCTGCAGCTCTGCATCCTGCCCGCTGAACTCATAATAGCTGGCAAGTATCTGCTCACTTTCTTCCCTTGTCTCATTCTCTATCAGGAACAGGTTAAACCTTTCACCCCCTCTCTCATAGGTACTGACAAATGCCCGCGACAGGAAAGGGTGGCCAAGGAAGTTGGTGTTGATGAACTCATCGGAGAACGCCACTTTGTGCTCTTCCGGCAGACTCGTTACAATTACGGGAAACTGAGGGTCGGGATCGATCATGTCTGAAACATGACGGGCCAGTTTTCTCATTGTCTGCTCTGTCTCTGCCGAGCGGTCATGACTCCTGATCTTGACGTAGCAATCACCAACAAAGAAGTGCATAATTCCGGGCGCCCTGTACCCCTGCACCCCGATATCAACCAGCTCGGGTGACATCGGACGTTCCTGTGAGTATACTCCGAATGCGCGTACGGGCCCTCCCTGCCTGTATATCTCCATTACAATGTACACACTTTCGTCTGCCTTGCTGATATATTCGGCCCAGAAGAGCTCGATGAAGTCATATGCATAGAAAAGGTCAGCCGCCCCGTTTATGATGTCCCACAATGTTTCTGGTGTATATACATCGATCTCGGACTGTCTTTCCCAGCCGTCAACTGCCGGAAAGTATTTGTCAGGTCCGGCTTTGAGGGGAGAGGCAAAACCGGAAAGGATAAACAGGATTGCAATAACCCCCGGTAAAAATAATTTTCTGGTACAAAATTTATTATGTTTCTGCATGGTTTTTGGATTTTCTGTGACACATTAAGCGGATTGATAATCCTCTAACTTATAAACTCTGAGGGTACCTGGCGTATCCTGTCAATATCCCTGATCTTGCCGGCTACGTCAAATCCCTGGGTGCATTTTACCGCGCAGGAATTGCAGCTTTCGCATGCCGGACCGTTCAGGCCAAGTGTGTCCATTGTTGCCCTGGCAAGAGAAAGATCCCTGTATCCGTATGCATACATATATGAGCGCATTATATCGGGCACAGGCATTTTTTGGGGACATTGTGCCGTGCACTTTTCACATCCGAGACAGTACATTCCGGTATCTGCCCGGTCAAGCCTCAGATCACCAATCTCTCCGGGTGTCATGGATATATCCTTCATTACTTCAAAATTGTCTTCAAGCTCATGGAAGGCGGTAACGCCCGGAATTGAGGTGTGAATATTCTCATTCTGCAATGCCCACTTCAGTGCGGCCCTGGTATTGATCGGATCCTGCCGTTCCCTGTCCCAGTAAGCACCGGCCATGGTTTTCATGACAATGACACCAAGTCCGGCCCCGGCAGCTTCGGCAATCGCATCTTTCAGGTCCGGCAGATTCCCCATGTTGAAATTATAGGCAGGGCAGACAACATCATATTCACCGCTTTCAACAGCAGCCCTGATGACCTCCGGTTCGTTCGAGTGGGTTGTAACACCGATAAACCTTGTACGGCCCTGCTCCCTGAGCTTTATCAGTGCTCCCAGATGCTCCTCCTGCAGCACTGCTTCACGGGAAGAGGGGCCATGCAGGTACAGTATGTCAACATAATCAAGCTTCAGCCTTTCCAGGCTTATCTCAAATGTTGAGATAAACTCTTCGGTCGACATATCTGCTCCCCTTGCACTTACTTTGGTTGCAAGGTAGAAAGAATCCCTCGGCCTGTCCTTAAGGAGTTCGCCAAGCATTTCTTCATTTCTTCCGTTCTGATATCCGTGTGCAGTATCGAGGAATGTCATCCCCCCGTCAAGTGCCATGGTAACTATCCTCGGATTGTCCACTCTCATAACCCCGAGGTTCACTACCGGAACCTTCATGCCTGTGCGGCCGAGTGTCCTGTGAATTATACCATTGCTTGCAGTGGTTTTAGTAAGGGGAGAGGGACTGGCATGCAGTGTCCCGCTTCCGGCCAGAATGCTGCCGGCTGCTCCTGCTGCCGAAAGTTTCAAAAATTTTCTGCGGTCAAGTGATTTATCCATAACAAAAGAGTTTTAGGTTTCCTATGTTCATATTTACATATGACAATAGAGATTATCTATTTGCATTGTAATATGTTAGTACCTGATGAAAACGGAAAATTAGTAAAATAATGATCTTTTTTATATATTTTACAGGTAATATATATCTGGATTAATTACATATAATCTTATTTTGGCGAATGCTCAAAGAGGTTTATGCATGATTAAAATCATGTATGTTAAGCAACAGGTGTCCCGGTTTTCAAGGATAAAACAGCATATCTTTGCCATAATAATATCGTAAGACATGGAAAAAACAGCAACTGTAAACAGCGAAACGGTATCGGATCTTATCAGGAAAAACAACCTGGCTGACCTGGGCAAGGCGAATATCAGGGATATTGTGCGGCTTGTAAACCAGCTTGAAGCATCCACTGGTGTACAATATATCAGGATGGAGATGGGTGTGCCCGGCCTTGATACCTGTTCCATCGGGATTGAGGCTGAAAAAGAGGCCCTTGATAAGGGTGTTGCATCCGGTTACCCCATGATTGAGGGGGTATCTGTGCTGAAAAAGGAGGCCTCGAGGTTTGTGAAGCTGTTCATGAATATAGATGTAGACCCGGGGGTCTGCATACCAACAGTAGGCTCCCTGCAGGCAAGCATGGCGGCATTCATGACAGTGGGGAGGGCAGACAAAAACAAGGATACGGTGTTATTGATCGACCCTGGTTTCCCTGTGCATAAACAGCAGCTTGCCGTACTGGGTATAAACTACGAATGCTTTGATGTTTATAACTACAGGGGCGATAAGCTCAGGAATAAGCTGGTGTCACACCTCTCAGCCGGAAACATAAGCTGTATCCTGTATTCCAATCCCAATAACCCGGCATGGATATGCTTTTCTGAAAAGGAGCTCGGCATAATAGGTGAACTTGCCAATAAATATGATACGGTAATACTTGAGGATCTTGCCTATTTCGGGATGGACTTCAGGAATGATATTTCTGTTCCGGGTGAACCTCCCTACCAGGTTACAGTTGCTTCCTATACTCCCAATTACATACTGTTGCTGTCAAGTTCAAAGGTGTTCAGCTATGCAGGTCAGCGAACCGGCCTGATGGTGTTATCAGACACGCTTTTCGGTAGATCTTATCCCGGACTTAAAAGGTTCTACACATCAGACAAGCTGGGCTATGCCATGGTTTACGGTTCATTCTACTCATTGTCGGCCGGCACAAACCATTCATCCCAGTACGGCCTTGCTGCCATGCTTAAAGCTGCCTCCGACGGTACCTATAATTTTGTCGAAAATGTGCGGGAGTATGGTGAAAGGGCAGCAATTATGAAAAAAATGTTCACCGGCAACGGGTTCAGGATAGTTTACGACATGGATGAGGACATGCCGATAGGTGACGGGTTCTATTTTACTGTCTCTTACCCGGGAATGCCGGGTGGTAAACTGCTTGAGAATTTACTCTGTTTCGGAATCAGTGCAATTTCTCTCGAGATAACAGGCAGCACCCGCAAGGAAGGTTTGCGTGCCTGCGTGTCGCAGATATCGCGCGATCAACTGCCGGTGCTTGAGGAGAGACTTAAGCGCTTTAATGAGCATTTCGGAAGATCATAGGTGATTATTTACCGGAAATCCGCATATTTGCTAAATGATAATAATCATTAGTGTTTTTGGCCGGAATACCTATTTTTGAAAAACATAATACAAATAAGTATAATATATTATACAGTGATACTATGGCTAAACCAAAAGGTTCCATAATAGTTGACAGGGAAAGGTGCAAGGGCTGCGAGATATGTGTCCCGGCTTGTCCGACCGGTGTAATAAGCCTTGCACGGGAGGTAAACAGCAAGGGGTATCATTTTTCCTATATGGCAAACCCGGATGCATGCACCGGCTGTACAAACTGTGCAATAGTCTGCCCCGACGGAGTTATCACGGTATACCGTAAAAAAGTCAGTACCTGAGAAAAGGTATGGTGCTCCGGGACATGTTGTCCGGCTTTGAATACGGGAACAGAAACTGAATACCAATTATCATATTCAATATTCAATATGAAGGAACTTAAACTGATGAAGGGGAATGAGGCAATAGCCGAAGCTGCGATCCGTGCGGGAGCCGACGCGTACTTCGGATATCCGATCACCCCTCAGAGTGAGATACTCGAATATCTTATGGCCGAGAAGCCCCATGAGCGTACAGGCATGGTGGTTCTGCAGGCTGAAAGCGAAATTGCCGCGATCAATATGGTATACGGAGGCGCTGCATGTGGCAGGAAGGTGATCACTTCCTCTTCAAGCCCCGGTATAAGCCTTAAGCAGGAGGGGCTTTCTTATATAGCGGGTTCGGAACTTCCTTGCGTGGTAGTGAACGTGGTAAGGGGCGGTCCCGGATTGGGTACAATTCAGCCTGCGCAGTCCGATTACTTCCAGGCGGTCAAGGGTGGCGGACACGGAGATTACCGTTTGATCGTGCTTGCACCCCAGTCGGTCCAGGAAATGGCCGATTTTGTTGATCTCGGGTTCGAGCTTGCATTCAGATACCGTAATCCGGTAATGATACTGACCGACGGTGCTCTGGGACAGATGATGGAGAAGGTCTGGCTGCAGGAACAGAAGCCGAGGATGACAATCTTTCCCGATTGGGCCACTACCGGAAAGACACCTGACAGGGAAAGAAACGTAATCACGTCGCTGGACCTTGACTCGGCCGAACAGGAAAAATTCAACCTGAAGCTTCAGAACAAATACAGGAAGCTGGAGGCGGAAGAGGTGAGGTTTGAGCATACCGATACGGAAGATGCTGAATACCTGCTCGTTGCATACGGTACAAGCGCCAGGATCTGCCAGAAATCAGTCCGCCTCGCCCGGGACAAGGGTATCAAAGCCGGACTGCTAAGACCTGTTACGCTGTTCCCCTTTCCCAAAAAGCCTCTTAAGGAGCTTGCAGCGAAGGTTAAGGGTATCCTGGCCGTTGAAATGAGTACCGGTCAGATGGTTGAAGATGTGAGGCTGGCTGTTGAAGGCAAAGTGCAGGTGGAGCATTACGGCCGTATGGGTGGAATAATACCGACTCCGGAGGAGATTGTTGACGCCATCGGTAAAAACTTCTTAAAATAGGATCATTATGGCAGAAAATACCGGCATAAAGGATGTAGTAAGGGATGAAAACCTCGTCTACAAAAAGACAAGTGTCTTGACTGACAAGGTGATGCACTACTGCCCGGGATGCGGGCATGGCACTGCCCACAGGCTGATTGCCGAAGTAATTGAAGAGATGGAAATACAGTCCGGTACCATCGGTGTTACACCGGTTGGATGTGCCGTGCTGATGTACAACTATCTCGACATTGACATGCAGGAGGCTGCGCACGGCCGGGCACCGGCAGTTGCCACGGCCATAAAAAGGCTGATGCCCGATAAATACGTGTTTACCTACCAGGGTGACGGCGACCTGGCGGCTATAGGGACTGCAGAGACAATACATGCTTGCAACAGGGGTGAGAATATAGCAATATTCTTTATCAACAACGGTATATACGGGATGACCGGGGGGCAGATGGCGCCCACCACCCTGTTGGGTATGAAGTCGTCTACCTCGCCCTATGGCAGGGATGTGCATATGATGGGTAACCCACTGAAGATGACTGAGCTGGTGGCACAGCTTCCCGGCACCTGGTATGTGACGAGGCAGGCCGTTCACACCCCGGCAAGTGTGAGGAAAGCAAAAAAGGCCATAAGGCAGGCATTCGAGAACCAGAAGCTGAAGAAAGGCCTGTCACTGGTTGAGATAGTGTCGAACTGCAACTCGGGCTGGAAGATGTCGCCCGTTGACTCAAACAAATGGATGGCCGAGAATATGTTCCCGTTCTACCCTCCTGGTGATATCAAGCTGGAGGGCAAACTGGTCGGTAAAGAATAAAACATCAGAT
This sequence comes from Bacteroidales bacterium, assembly GCA_007132715.1. GTDB lineage: Bacteria > Bacteroidota > Bacteroidia > Bacteroidales > PUMT01 > PXAP01. Next base: position 2,883 of record SLOE01000032.1, on the reverse strand, counting down.
ATGACAGAAGAGATCATCATAGCAGGATTCGGGGGACAGGGTGTGCTTTCAATGGGCAAGATCCTGGCCTATTCGGGGATCATGGAGGACCAGGAGGTAAGCTGGATGCCTTCATACGGGCCCGAGATGCGCGGAGGTACCGCAAACGTTACGGTCATCCTGAGCGACGAACCTATCAGCTCGCCAATAATCAACAGGTTTGATACCGCCATTATCCTCAACCAGCAGTCGATGGACAAGTTCGAGGATTCGGTCAAGCCAGGGGGACTGCTCCTGTATGACGGAAACGGCATAACCCGGCATCCCGAAAGGAAGGATATAAGGGTCTACCGGGTTGATGCGGCCGAAGAGGCTGCAAAAATGGAGTCGTCCAGAATATTCAATATGATAGTGCTGGGCGGCTTCCTCAAGGTCAAGCCTCTGGTGAAAATAGAAAATGTGAGAAAAGGAATTGCCGAATCGCTTCCCGAGAGGCATCACGGACTTATACCCCTGAATGAAAAGGCAGTTTTACGAGGAATGGAGATAGTAAAACAGGTGTTTGAGCCAGACAGCAAATAGTTTCTGTTTTGCCCTTTTTGCGCGGACTGCTGTCATGCGGTCTGACCGGTCACCTGTAGAGGCCCTTCCTCTCAAGAAAATCGTATGCCGCACCCGGCACGAATGCCCGCATGTCGCGTCCCTCCCTCAGTGAACGCCTGATGAACGAGGAGGAGACATCAATCACAGGTGCATTTACAAGCTTCGCACTGGGGAACTCTTCAATGGCCCTTACATCGCTATCCGGCCTTGGATAAACCAGGAAATTGCACACGGCGATAAGCTTCTCACCATCCTTCCATTTCCTGATACTGCCAATATTGTCGGTGCCTGTTATGATACTGAATTCCCTTCCGGGGAAGTCAACGGTAAGCTTTTGCATCGTGTCAAAAGTGTAGGAGGGAACCGGCATTCCAAATTCCACGTCAGATGCACTGAAAGACGGGTAGGGCTCTATGGCCAGCTTTACCATCTCAAGCCGGTCGGCCGGATCGGCAAGACTGCCCTGTCTTTTGAAAGGATTCCGTGGCGTCACAATGAACCATATCTCCTCCATGCCATCAAACTCCTTCATAAAGGCAGCAATGGCAATATGGCCTATATGCACCGGGTTGAATGAACCGAAGAGAAGACCGGTCTTTATGGTCTGATAATTTCTGGCGGCGTTCATTATTTCTGATGGTTTTGACGTTAACCTTCCCCGGTCAGACGTATCCCGGCTGGTTATATTATTTCTGCTGATCTTCAAGAAATCGGCTGACGGTTTGGTACAATTCTTTCATTGCAGTGTCAAGATCATCATTTACTATGATAATATCAAATTCGCCTGCACGTTTCATTTCGGCACCGGCTTTCTCGAGCCTCCTGGCAAGGTTTTCAGGGCTTTCGGTTGACCGTTTTACAAGTCTTCTCTCCAGCTCTGCAACCGACGGAGGCATTATGAACAAGGCAAGTGCGCGATCACCAAACTGCCTTTTGATGTTGAGTCCGCCAAACACATCGACATCAAACACCACATGCAGCCCCCTGTTCCAGATTCGCGTTATCTCACTTTTCAGTGTTCCGTAGAAATGGTCCTGGTAAACCTCTTCCCATTCAACGAATTCACCCGTATCAATTTTTTCCCTGAACTGAGCGGCTGACAGGAAATAATAATCCTTCCCTTCTGTTTCGTGCGGCCTTTTGGGCCGGCTGCATGCCGAAACCGAGAAGGCCAGGGGCAGGCCCCGGCCAAGCAGGAATTGCACCAGCGTTGTTTTGCCTGAACCCGAAGGGGCTGATATTATGACAAGCTTTCCCTCCATGATCACAGGATGTTAAGCGATTGTTCCTTGATCTTCTCCAGGTCATCCTTCATCTGTACGACAATCTTCTGGATATCGAAATCGTTGGCTTTTGATCCGATAGTGTTGATCTCGCGGCCGATCTCCTGGGTGATGAAGCCGAGTTTCTTGCCGGCCGGCTCTTTCCCCGAAAGGGTCTCCCTGAAATATGATATATGGTTTGCGAGCCTCACCTTCTCCTCGGTGATGTCCAGTTTTTCGAGGTAAAATATGATCTCCTGCTCAAACCGGTTCCTGTCCACATTATTATTGTTTAAAAACTCGTTGAGGTTCTGCTGCAGCCGCGCGCGTAGCGTCTCTATCCTTTTGTCCTCGAACCTGTCAATCTCTCCCAGCTTCCCTTCTATCGAGTCAATTCTTATTACCAGGTCGGCCTTCATCGCCTCACCCTCGTCACCGCGGTATTTATCAACATGGTCAAGGGCACTCCTGAAGGTTTTGTAAACAGTTTTCCATTCATTTTCATCAGGATCCTGCCTTCCCGAGATAAGTATGTCGGGCATTCGCATCGTAAGCTTCATCAGCTCAAGGTTATGGTTGCCTGTAACACGCAGGTCGGCGGCAGTCTTGCTGAGCTCCTCAAAATAGTGCCTGACGGCATTCCTGTTTATTACCGGTATATGTTCTGTTCCGGTTTGGTCTGCGGTAAATGTGAGATCAACCTTGCCGCGGCACAGCACCTGTGAAACATCCGACCGTAAAACGGCCTCCTTCTCCCTGTATATTCCCGGCAGCTTGAGGTTTATGTCGAGGTGCCTGCTGTTGAGCGAGCGAATCTCTATGGTCACTTTTTTGCCGGGCAGTTCACATGCTGCCTTGCCAAACCCGGTCATAGACTTTATCATGATCAGTGAATTTTTCTGAATATTCCGCTAAAGTATCATTTTTTACCGATACAATCCTCATCCGGACCGTCAATGCTGCCGGTGTTGCTGTTCATAACGCTCCTGGTTTTCCACCGGCCTGTGAGATAATAGGTGTATGAGAGCACTGTACCGGA
>SLOE01000148.1 GCA_007132715.1 Bacteroidales bacterium | reverse complement strand
AGGTCCAAAAACGTACAAATGTTAAAACGGCACTTGTTGTCCCTGGTCGTTATGATCAGAGGCTTCACTGGGATTATCAGACTGCCAATGTAATTGATACCATGAGGATGCTATGTGATATCGTTGAGCCTAGCGGACTGGTACTGGTGATGGAGCCGCTGAACGGCCTGCGTGATCATCCGGGACTCTTCCTTACTACCATACCCCAGTCTTATATGATTTGTAAGGCGGTTGATCGTCCCAGTTGCCGTATAGTCAATGATCTTTATCATCAGCAGATCACTGAGGGCAACCTGATACCAAATCTGGATATGGCCTGGGAGTATATTGCGGCCATGCATTGCGGCGATCATCCGGGCAGAAGGGAGCCGGGAACCGGTGAGATCAACTACCTGAACGTGTTCAGCCATATCTACCATAAGGGTTATGATGGTGTGATATGTATGGAGCATGGAAGAAGCATCTCCGGGAAGGAGGGCGAGAAAGCTCTTATCGAAGCCTACCGGAAGGTTGATGCTTTTACTACCTGAAACTGACCTGACAGTTTTCCGCCTGATCACTGTTAGCAGGGAGGCGGTCCTTCCGGGACCGCCTCCCTGCTATATCGCATTAGATAATGAGGCTGTAAAGCAGCACCTTCGCCGGGATGCTGTAAGATATTTAAACCTTCAGGACTGTAAATTGTTGTAGGTTTAAAACAGAAGTCATGAGAAACAATATGCTCAAGAGAACAGATGCAGCAGTTACCCGGTGGATGGCAAAGAATGGGCTTTTGTTGCTTCGTATCAGTATAGGCGTAGTTTTTTTCTGGTTCGGTATCCTGAAATTCTTTCCTGGCTTGAGTCCTGCGACCGATATTGCAACCCGGACTATTGAAACGCTTACTTTAGGAATTATATCTGGAAAGGTGGCACTTGTCCTGCTGGCCGCCCTGGAGGTTGTGATAGGGGCCGCACTGATATCGGGGGTATTCCTGAAAGCGACACTGTTGTTACTTTTGTTCCAGATGATAGGTACTGTAACACCGGTCTTTCTTTTCCCCTCTGAGGTTTTCACGCAAATCCCATATGCGCCGACCCTTGAGGGACAATATATAATAAAGAATATTATTATTGTCAGTGCAGCATTTGTGCTTTGGGCTGCAAATGACGGAGCAGGTCGCGGTGCCGTTGACGGATCAGATAAAGGGCTAAATCAGGACAGAGCCTGATCTTACAAAAGTCCTGTCAATAGCAAAGCCCGGATAATCCCGTTGCATTTGTGAGGTGAATCTTTGTAATTTAGCTGAGGATTTGTTTTTGCGGAGTTTTTGTAATTTTTGTAATTTTACTGATCAGAAATTAATCCCTGAAAGTTATGAGTGATCAGCAACGCCTTAATGAACTCAGGCATGTTCTTTACAATGAGATCAAGGGTGAGCTCAGCTACAACGAGAAAAAGGAGTTCGCAAGTGAATCTTTTGACGAAAAGGTTATTGCAAGATTGCTTGAACAGGCGCTCAGGAGGAAACAAAGGTTTTCTGCCTTCGTGATTCTCTATTCCGTTTTCCTGATGGTCCTGCTGATTCTTTTTCTCATCAGGGTTGAGGCACTGGTAATGATCCTCCTGGTAACCGCGGCTATAATCCTTCTTCCGGTTCTTACCGTCAACATCTTCGCCAACAAGAGCTTCCTGGGGTATCAAAAGCTCGATCTTGTACTTAGGCTGATCACCAGGTGCTATGTAAGGAAAAAATAGCCCGGCCACTTCACCCTGATACATTATCTGAAAAAATGGGGCGATACTTCCATTGTTTTTTTAATTTCGCAGGATATTAGCTTTTATCGGTCCCTAAATAACAGATGATGATAAATTTTTTCCGCAACTCTTCCGGTATTGTATATGTTGTTGAAAGCAAGAAGGATCTGCATAAGCTGGCTGTTAAAAAACTGATCTGGCTCTTCGGTGGTGCCGCATATGTGGATGCAACGGAGATCGAAGGCAGATACCTTGGTCCCCGCCGTGAGATGATAACGCCATGGAGCACCAATGCGGTTGAAATAACCCAGAACATGGGTATTGAAGGTATCTCCCGCATTGAAGAGTTTTTCCCTTTCGGGGAAGAGCACGGCGTCACCTCTTCATTCACTGAAGCCGGTTCTCCTGCCGGAAAATTACCGGATAATGCACCAGGCGGGATCACAAATGGAACAGGGGCACCCACCCCCGATTATGACCCGATGCTCCAGCGCATATACAATAATCTGAAGCAGAATATTTTTGTCATCGACCGGGAACCCGAACCTGTCATTTTCATTGATGATATTGAGGCATACAACAGGCAGGAGGGACTTGCCCTGAGCCCCGATGAGATCAGATATCTGGAGGATGTGAGCAGGCAGATGGGACGGCAGCTTACAGACAGTGAGATATTTGGTTTTTCCCAGGTAAATTCCGAACACTGCCGCCACAAGATATTCAACGGGCTTTTTGTTATAGACGGTGAAGAGAAACCGTATTCATTATTTCAGCTTATAAAGCAGACAACAAAGGCCAATCCCAACCGCGTTGTCTCGGCATACAAGGATAACTGCGCCTTTCTGCAGGGACCTGTTTCAAGGCAGTTTGCACCGGCCAGGCAGGATGTGGGGGACTGGTTCGTGGTGAAGGATTTTGAGACGGTATTGTCTTTAAAGGCCGAAACCCATAACTTCCCAACAACCGTTGAGCCCTTCAATGGTGCAGCAACGGGCACCGGGGGGGAGATCCGCGATCGCCTTGCAGGCGGAAAGGGTGCAGCACCGCTTGCGGGAACTGCTGTGTATATGACCGCTTATCCGCGCAGCGAACCGGGCAGGCCCTGGGAGAGTGCCATAGTGCCGAGGCCCTGGCTCTATCAGACACCCGAAGATATTCTGGTCAAGGCTTCAAATGGTGCGAGCGACTTCGGCAACAAGTTCGGCCAGCCCCTGGTATGCGGCAGTCTCCTTACATTCGAGCATACAGAGAAGGGGCGGACATATGGTTACGACAAGGTTGTAATGCTGGCGGGCGGTATAGGATACGGCAGGAAGAAGGATAGCGTGAAGGATCAGCCTGTGAAGGGCGACCGTATCATACTCATGGGCGGTGACAATTACCGCATCGGCATGGGTGGCAGCTCGGTATCATCTGTCGCCACGGGCGAATATGAGAACGCCATTGAGCTTAATGCTGTTCAGCGTTCGAACCCCGAAATGCAGAAAAGAGTGAGTAATGTGATCAGGGCAATGATGGAATCGGATCATAACCCTGTCATCTCCATTCATGACCACGGTGCAGGGGGGCACCTGAACTGCCTTTCAGAACTGGTTGAGGATTCCGGTGGCAGGATCGAGATGGACAAACTGCCGGTTGGTGATCCCACACTGTCGGCACGCGAGATTGCCGGTAATGAATCGCAGGAAAGAATGGGGCTGGTACTGCACAGTAAGGATGTTGACATGTTAAGGAAGGTGGCCGGCAGGGAGAGGGCGCCAATGTATGATATTGGTGAGGTGACAGGCGATATGCAGTTTACCTTTGAAGACACGGTTAAAAAGATCCGGCCCATCGACCTGAAGCTGGAGTGGCTTTTCGGTAACCCTCCGCGTACAGTTATGACCGACAATTCTTTCGAATCCGTATTTGATGAGCTGGAATTTGATGAGCAGCGTTTCAGGGAGTACCTGGTGTCGGTGCTCCAGCTTGAGGCGGTGGCGTGCAAGGACTGGCTGACGAACAAGGTTGACAGGAGCGTTACCGGCAAGGTGGCGATGCAGCAAACAACCGGCAGCATCCAGCTTCCTCTTAACAACCTGGCCGTTATGGCGATCGGTTACGGTGACAGCCGGGGAATTGCCACTGCAATAGGACATGCACCGGTAGCAGCAATGATTGATCCTGCAAAAGGATCGGTGTTGTCTATAGCTGAAGCGCTTACCAATATTATCTGGGTGCCTCTGCAGGATGGGATAAAGGGGGTTTCACTGAGTGCGAACTGGATGTGGCCTACCCGGCATGAAGGTGAGGACAGCCGTCTATACCGGGCCGTTGAGGCAGCATCGGACTTTGCGAAGGAACTGGGTATAAACATCCCGACAGGCAAGGATTCGCTCTCAATGACCCAGAAATACAAGGACGGAACCGTTGTCTTTGCACCGGGAACGGTTATCATTTCTGCTGCCGCCGAGGTAACCGATATCAGGAAGACAGTAAGCACAGGCCTGAAGAATGTACCGGGCAGCTCCATCCTTTATGTTGACCTGTCAAAAGACAGCTTTCTACTGGGCGGGAGCAGTTTTGCCCAGTCAGTCAATTTTGTAGGCCGTGAATGCCCCACCGTAAAGGACTCTTCCTATTTTGCAAAAGCGTTCAATGCAGTGCAGGGACTTGTTTCCAAAGGCATGGTGCTTGCTGGGCATGATGTTTCCGGGGGCGGGCTGATCACTGCGCTGCTCGAAATGTGTTTCCCCGAAAGGGAAGCGGGTCTCGATGTCGATCTTTCAGCCTTCGGTGAGAAGGCCATCAGTATCCTCTTCAGTGAAAAGCCGGCACTTTTACTGCAGGTAGCAGATGCCGGAATGGTGATCGGCGATCTTGGTGATTTGGGAGTCGAGGCCAGACTGATAGGCCAGTATAACAATAAGCGTGGTTTTACGATCATGCATAACGACGGGCATTACGAGCTTAAGACCGATAAGCTGAGGGATGTGTGGTACCGTTCATCATTCCTGCTCGACAGGCGGCAGTCCACCGAAAAACTGGCAACGGAGAGGTTCCGGAATTACGGGGAGCAGCCGCTGACTTACAGATTCCCGCACGGGTTTACCGGAAATATTTTACAATACGGCATTATTAGTCAGCGTCGTAAGCCTTCGGGTATCAGGGCTGCTATCATCAGGGAGAAGGGTGTGAACGGCGACCGTGAGATGGCGTGGAGCATGTACCTGGCCGGGATGGATGTGAAGGATATTCATATGACCGATCTTGTGAGCGGACGGGAGACACTGGAAGATGTGAATATGATCGTGTTTGTAGGCGGCTTTTCAAACAGTGATGTTCTGGGATCTGCAAAGGGATGGGCAGGGGCTTTTCTCTATAACGAAAGAGCAGCGCTCGCACTTGAACGTTTCTATGCACGTGACGATACCCTGAGCCTCGGTGTATGCAACGGATGCCAGTTGATGATCGAACTGGGACTTGTGGGTGTTGAGGGAGATAACAGGCCGAAGATGCTGTTCAACGAATCACATAAGTTCGAGTCCGCTTTCCTGAATGTTGATATCCCTATTAACAATTCCGTAATGTTAGGGACATTGGCCGGCAGCAGGCTGGGCATCTGGATTGCGCATGGTGAAGGAAAATTCATGCTGCCAGGAGAAGAGAATGACTACCATATACCCATGAAGTATTCGTACCGGGAGTATCCGGGCAATCCCAACGGATCTGATTTTGCCACTGCAGCAATATGCAGTGCAGATGGCCGTCACCTTGCCATGATGCCACACCTCGAAAGATCGGTTTACCGGTACAACTGGGCAGATTACCCGGCGGGACGGAAAGATGATGAGATCACCCCATGGATTGAGGCTTTTGTGAATGCAAGGGAATGGATTGCCGGAAAGAAGTAAATCCCCCAATGGCAGTGTTTATTGAAACAAAATCCGTTTGATCACGTAAAAGTGGTTTAATGCTGTTGCAGATATGGCGACAGGCTGGTGCAGGAATTGCATTCTCTCCAGCCGGTTGATACCGGGTCAGTTCATAAGGCATTGGTAGGATCTGTCGGAAGTTTTTTCCTGTCGATGGTCATATTGTTGTATTTAAACAAAAATGAATAAAAAAGAATCAACTCAGTACATTGACAAGGACTCACGGGCAGACAAACAATATGGAGGACGTCCTGTAATTGATATTATAAAGGAGCTGAGAGCTGAAAATGAAGCTCTGAAAAAGAAGGTTGAAGAGTGTCAGGAGAGTGAGCGAAAGTTTTATGTTCTTACCGAATCTGCCCCTGTCGGTATCTTCAGTACCGATCATACGGGGAATACAACATATGTCAACCCTCACTGGTGCAATATATCCGGGATGTCATACAATGAAGCCCTGGGTGATGGCTGGATCAGGGCGGTCCATCCCGATGACCTGGATCAGCTCATTGCAGGGTGGGAGAAAGCCGTTGCTGACAAGAGATCTTCATATGCCGAATACCGGTTTTTACGTAAAGACGGGACTGTTGTGTGGGTTATTGGGAATTCAGTTCCGCAATTCAATGGGGATGGTGAGATTGTTAATTATATAGGGACCATAACCGACATTACAGAAAGAAAAATTGCCGGTGAGAAGATCAGGACTCTCAGCCGTGTTGCCGAACAGAACCCCTCATCAATACTTATAACAGATTCATATGGCAGTATAGCGTGGGTGAATTCCAGGTTTACCGATCTGATGCAATACACCCTCGATGATGTCAGGGGGCGTCCTCCCCGTATCTTCAACCGGGGGCATATCCCGCAGGAGGAGTATGAAGAGATGTGGAGTACTCTCAGGTCAGGACGTACATGGTCTGGTGAGACCCGCAACCGGAAAAAAGATGGCCGGTTTTTCCAGGAAAAGGTGATTATCTCACCCCTGCTTGACGAATCCGGCAATTTAACAAACTACATTATCATCAGCGAGGATATTACCGGGAGGAAGAAGATGGTGCAGGATCTTGTTGTAGCCAAAGAAAAGGCTGAGGAGAGCGATCGCCTCAAGACCTCTTTCCTGAATAACCTTTCTCATGAGATACGTACGCCATTGAATGCCATTACCGGCTTTTCAGCCCTGTTGTCCGAACCGGGCCTTCCGGCAGAGAGAAAGGTGGAGTTTACCGGGATTATTATGGAGAGTAGCGATCAGTTGTTGACTGTTCTTAATGATATTATCAGCATCTCGGCAATTGAAACGGGACAGGTTGAGGTGATAGAGATGAAGACAGACGTGGAGGATCTGTTTGTCAGTATCTACAGGAAGTTTGCTTCAAAAGCAGGAGAGTCGGACAATTGTTTGAAATATTGTATTGATGGAATGGAAGGAGATCATGAAATACTGACCGACAGTAACAAGCTTATGCAAATCCTTTCTAATCTGGTAAATAACGCCGTCAAGTTTACCGGGAATGGCGAAGTGAAGTATGGGTGTTCTCTGTCAGATGATTCTCTGTATTTCTATGTAAGTGATACAGGTATCGGAATACCTTCAGGGATGCATCAGGAGATATTCAAGCCTTTCAGGCAGCTTGAAACTGCAAATAACAGGAAGTATGGGGGACCCGGACTGGGACTGTCGATTGCGGGCGCCTATGTTAAGTTGCTTGGCGGAAGGATATGGCTTGAATCTGAACCGGGAGCCGGGTCTACCTTTTATTTTACCTTGCCGTTTAAAAAACCATGATTGAAATAATTCTTTTTTCCTGCTGATATTAATTGCAAAAAGGCCACACTTTTGACGGCATTGTAAATTTTTTGTATTTTTTCGGAATGAGTGTTTTCAATGATAAGGTTGTATTAATAACCGGAGGGGCCCGGGGTATCGGTAAGATCATGGCCCGGCTGGCTCTCGTACGCGGTGCCGTTGTTATTATCTGGGATATCGACAGGGAGCTTATGGGGCATACTGTCACTGAACTTTCCGGTTACGGCCCTGTTTTCAGTTACCGTATTGATGTCTCATCAGTTGATGATGTAAGGACCGCTGCCAAGTGGGTGAGGCGTAACGTGGGAGATGTGGATATACTGATAAACAATGCAGCAATTGTTGCCGGAAAGTATTTTCATGAGCATGATAATACTGATATTGACCGCATAATGAGTGTAAACGCAGCCGCTCCCATGCAAATAGCGCTTGAATTCCTGCCAGGTATGCTGGAGCGGAATTCCGGGCATATATGCAATGTTGCCTCATCGGCGGGACTCGTATCAAATCCGGGAATGGCTGTTTACGTTGCAAGTAAATGGGCAGTGACAGGATGGTCAGACAGCCTCCGGCTTGAATTGAGAAAACTTAAAAAGAAGGTCAGGGTTACAACTGTAACACCCTACTATATAGATACAGGTATGTTTGCCGGGGTAAGATCACTTATTCCTTTACTCAAGCCCGAAAAGGTTGCTCTAAGGATAATCAGCGGCATTGAACGGGAGAAGGTCTTCGTAAGCATGCCATGGGGAGTGAGGTTTTTAAGATTTTTCCAGGGCCTTCTGCCGATATGGATGTTTGACTGGTTTGTTGGCAATGTGCTTGGCATTTACAGGACCATGGACCATTTTACCGGCCGGATAAAGGAAAGAGCGGCTGATGAAAAATCTGCAAAGAAAACTAAAACATTGATTGATGGAGCAAACAGTGACGGATAACATAACGGGATATATCTCTAAACTCAGGGCATTTTATGGAGCAAGACAGACAAGGGATATTGGGTTTCGTCTGGAGATGCTGAAAAAATTAAGAAAATCCATTCTTAAATACGAAACGGAATTAACAGATGCGCTTTACCGGGATCTTCGCAAATCTCCCGAAGAGGCATATCTTACCGAGATCAGCATCGTATTGCATGAGATAGAAAATCATATTGCCAACCTGAAAAGGTGGGTCAGGCCCGAGAGGGTTCGTACACCATGGTACCTGTTCCCATCAACAGCAAAAATCCTTTTCGAGCCTTTGGGAGTTGCACTGATAATTGCACCCTGGAACTATCCTTTTCAGTTGCTTATTAACCCCCTTGTGGGGGCAATTTCGGCCGGATGCTGTGCCATGCTGAAACCTTCCCCCTATACACCTGCTATCTCGGCAGTGATGGAAGAGCTTGTGAGAGAAACATTTGATCCGGGTTTTGTCAGCCTGGTGCAGGGTGGAAGAGAGGTCAACCAGGCATTGCTTTCACATAGGTTTGATATGATATTCTTCACGGGGAGCCCTTCTGTCGGGAAGGTTGTGATGAAGGCTGCAGCAGAGCATCTGACCCCGGTTGTGCTTGAGCTTGGAGGCAAGAGTCCCTGTATAGTTGACCATGATGCGAATATTAAAGTGGCCGCAAGACGCATTGCATGGGGCAAGACCATCAATGCCGGACAGACATGTATAGCTCCCGACTATTTGTATGTCCACGAATCGGTAAAGGAGGAATTGTTATCTGCCCTGATTGAACAGATCAGCGACATGTATGGCCATGATATCAGGGCAAGCAAATATTATCCCCGCATAGTAAACAGGAATGCCGCAGACCGGATCCGGAAGCTGATGGAGCATGGTAATATCGTGTCAGGGGGTGAAGTCGATATTGAAGACCGTTATATTGCACCGACAATTATTGATCAGGTAGAACCCGGTTTCCCTGTTATGCAGGAAGAGATATTCGGGCCCGTCCTTCCGGTTATGACATTTGCAGATATGGACGAAGTGATCAGTTACCTTAACGGTACCGAAAAGCCACTCGCTCTTTATTATTTCGGAAGCAGGTCTGGTGCCCGCAGAGTAATCGGCAACACAACTTCCGGTGGCGGATGTATCAATGATACAATCCTGCATGTTGCAAATCACCATTTACCTTTCGGCGGCACAGGGAACAGCGGCATGGGAAGATACCACGGCAAGGAGAGCTTCCTTGCCTTCAGTAACCGCCGGTCGCTGCTCCGATCGTCACTGTTATTTGATAATCCGGTTAAATATGTTCCTTTCAGGGGGTTCAGGTTCCTGAAAAGGTTTTTCTGAAATGCAGTAGTTTGCAAACCCTCTGCGATTAGCGCAAAGGCAGGCTTACTGTAACAAATGTCCGGTTTTATCGTAAAAAAAAGCGAGGTTGTTAATGGTCTGTCGTGTACAGCCGCCGTTTCAATCCTTTGCAAGTTTTATCAGTTTGCGGAGGGCGCGTTATGATTGTTGATGCCCTGCATTTCTGCACAGTTGGTTAAATATGTTTAAGAAACAATTTTAAGAACAAGAATGACTAAAAAAAGAACAGAGAGGGTTGAGCCCCGTGGTGAGGTTGCGCCGGACTATCAGGATAATCCGGCAGGACAAGAGGATATGGATACAGGAAACAGGGTTGAAGGAGTTGAGGAGCTGAAGGTAGAGAATGAAGCTCTGAAGGCAAAGATTGCAGATCTTGAAAAGCGTAACAAACTGAACACTTCTCTTCTACTGAGTATATCAAAGGAGATCAGGACGCCCCTAAATACACTTACCGGTTTCTGCTCATTCCTGTCTGACCCGGAGTTATCATATGAAAAACGCGCATCCTTTACAAAGATCATTCTTGATAGCAGTGACCACCTGTTGTCTACGGTATCCGATATTGTAAATATAGCGATAATTGAGAGGGGGCAGAAGACTGTCAACGAAGACTCCTTTAACCTGAATATGCTGATGAAACAGCTATATGAGCAGTATTCGGCAAGGGCAAAGGAGCAGAACAATATCTTCAAGTACAAGACCGGCCTTTCTGACAGTAAAGCACGGATAAAAACAGACAAGGCAAAGCTTCACCGCGTTTTGTCAAGTCTTCTTATTAATGCAATAAAGTTCACCGGACAGGGAAAGGTAAGGTTTGGTTACAGCCTTAAGGATAAAGAACTGCTTTTTTCTGTCAGGGATACGGGCATCGGTATACCGGTTGAGCTGCAGAAGTTGGTATTCAAGCGCTTTGAGATGGGAGAGGTGTCAGACAACCATTATTATTGTGAGTCCAGCCTGGGTTTGTCAATCTGCAAAGCATATATTGAAATGCTTGGCGGAAGGATATGGGTGGAATCGACTCCCAGTCTTGGATCATCGTTCTATTTTACAATTCCATACAGGCCGATGTCATCATAAGTTGCCGGGATATCTTTATTACCTCGTTGTATTCAGGAATTACCTTTTTTGCTTTTCTTTTTCACCGGATTGATGTAACTTGTGGGAGAACCATTTTGTACTGTTCTATGAAGGGAAAAGCACCGGATCAGAGTGAGCTGAACCTTTTTGAACCCTCGCTCAGGCAGGTTGTCAGCAAGGATAATCCGCTACGGGTTCTGGCGGAAAGTTTTCCATGGAGTGAAATCGACGCCGAGTATTCAAAACTCTATTCTGACAGGGGGGCTCCCGCAAAACCTGTAAGGCTGATGGCCGGGCTGCTGGTGCTGAAACATATCTTCAATGCCAGTGATGAGGGGATCGTGGCAGAATGGGCAGGTGACCCATGCTTCCAGTTTTTTTGCGGCGGTAATGTGTTTATTGACCGTGCTCCCTGCGATCCAAGTGATCTCCCGCGTTTTCGCAAAAGAATCGGAAAGGAGAGGCATGACGGACTGATCGGAACCGCAGAGCAACTAAAGGAAAGGGCAGGTGTTGACCGTATAGTTATCAGGGAAGGCACCAGACCCGGTCAGGAGGACTTTTCATATTCAATACGTACAGGGTTCTACAGTAACATTGTAACCGGCATCCGGAAACTGGCACGCAAATTTTCGGGTTAACAGGATCACTGCCCTTCAAGTCCGGGTAACAGAGTATCACGCACCCATGTGAACTCAGGCTCAAATTCAAGTGCTTTACGGTAGGTTATACGGGCCATGGTCTTGTTGCCGGTTTCCTGGTAGCTTTTAGCAAGTGCCACAAGTGTATTGAGGTATAGCCACCGGTGGTGTTCCTTCATCTCTGATTCAAAGATACTGATTGCCCGGTTGTAGCTCTCCAGAGCCTTTTCTTTTGACCCCCCGAATGTTGCCGGGGCATAGAACATGGCATTTCCGTGCTCCAGCCAGGCCTGAGGATTTCGGGGGTCTGTCTCGATAGCCCTGTCAATCAGGTTCATGCTCCTCTGTCCCCAGAATACCGCTCTCCAGGGAGCCATCGATATCCTGTAGGCATAAAGCGCCGCCTGCAGGGCATAAGCAGAAGATGCATACCTGGAAGAGGCAGTAAGTTTGTCAATATGCTCTTCCGCGAGCCTTATATGTTCCCGTGCGGCAGTACGGTCGCTGGTTCCGAGGCTGTAGCCGATATATCCGTATCTTGCCAGGGTCAGTTCGTACAGCACATCAATATTACCGGTTCGCCGGTATTCTTTTTCAAGGATATTGATAGCCCTGATCCAGGTTTCCATTCTGTCCCTGGTAAAGGCATAATAGATCATTTCCTGCGGTTGGTTATTGCCCTGACTTGCGTGAAGTTCGGTGGTGAAATTGAACACCATGATCATGAGAGCAATATTTTTCACTGCGACGGTTAAGTTCATTTTTATTATCGTTATGTCCCTAGGCTCCTGACAGATGGTTGATATACGTTTCTGCCCTTCCAGATGAGGACCCTGTTCAACCTGTGCCTGATCGCAGCAATTACCATGACAACAAAGGATAATTGCTGCAATGGTGCCAGAAACAGGTTCTGCAACAAGGGCTGCCTGCTGATATATGAGATCACCAGCCTGTGCATTACTGTAAGCACAATAAATGATGCTGATAATTTGGGGGGCAGGTATAATACTACGGGGATTATACCGAATGTTGTAAGCAGGGCGAAAATAAGTGCAGGAGGAATACTCCCGCCGAAATACTCTGCCACGTTCCTCGAAAAGCCGGTCACTGCCTCTTTCCATGTTCCGTACATTCGGCAGCTTATGTCACCGTTGCTGAGCAGTGTATTGGTACGGTAACCCAGTCTTTTCATTAACCTGAAGATGCCGATGTCCTCTACCGGGCTGTTTTTCAGACTAAAGTGGAACATGTGTTTTTTATATGACTCAGTACTGAACAGCATGAACTGACCGTTTGCCGCCGAAAGCGAGGGCCTTGAAGATATCCTTGTCAGAATAAGCGGGAGAAGTCCGGTCAGAACCCAGTTCATTACCGGCACCGTTATTTTTTCCCCTAAAGAGCACATTTCCTGGACCGGGAATATTGACAGCAGGTCCAGCCGGTGATGTTTCATATGGGCGAAGCTGTTGTGCAGAAGAGAGGGGCGTAGTCTGACATCGGCATCAAGAAAAAGCAGGTATTCTCCCTTTGCCTCAAGGGCCAGTTGGTGGCAGGCATGGTTCTTGCCGAGCCACCCTGCCGGGAGGGGTTTGCCCCCGATCAGTCTTATCCGGCCGTCCCTTTCTATACAACTTTTTACCAGCTCGCCGGTGTTGTCCTCTGAAAGGTCATCATAAACCAGTATTTCTATGTTTGGATAGTTTTGATATGAAATATCTGAAAGCAGGCTGCAGATGTTATTAGCCTCATTTCTCGCTGGTATAAGGACTGATATCATGGGCAGGGAATTGCGAACCGGCAGCCTGGCCGGCTGATATATGACCTCATCATTTTTAAGCCACTGCCTTGTGAAAAGGTTTGCAAGGCTTACTGCGAGTCGCACTGCCAGGAAGATCAATATGAAGTAAGCAAGCCAGGTCATTCCAGATGTTTTTGTTGTTCAATGCACTTTTTGTAAAAACTGCTATATGCGGTTTCCAGTTCACCCAAAACAAAATTGCCTGTGGCGGGGAAATCCTCCAGGTAAATATACAGCCCGGGTTTCTTGTTTGAAAGATAGTCCGTCATGGTTACCATAAATACTACATGAACAGGTCCGGTTGCCCTTTCAAGAATCCTGAACCATCCCTTCCGGAAAGCAATTTCGTTCATGTATTGTGACTGTATCCTGCCCTGGGGGAACAGGATCAGCAGGTTGTCCCTGTCGTCAAGAATTCCTGATGCATAATTGATTGAATTTATTGCGGAACGGTTGCCCGGGTTTATGGAGAAAGCTCCTAGTCTTCTGAAAAATTTCATTCTCGCCAGTTGTTCCTCAAGCATCATCAGATAAAGACGTTTTTTAATTAACCTGCGGTTGAGCTCATAAGGAAAGAACCCGTCCCACCAGCTGAAATGGTTACCTATAAGCAGTACCGGCAGGTTACGTTCAGCGTAACTGCCTTTGATCTGTATGGAACTGAAATTCCTTTGCAGGATATAACGTATGTAGATATTGAAGAACCACCTGTGAAGCCGTAAGTGCTTTGCTTCTATCATATAAACCGGTAAATAATGTTAAGTGCCAGGATAAAACCTGCCTGCACGGCAAAAAGGCCGGGTGAGATCCTGTTTTCAGCACGCACCTTAAAGGTATGCAACAAAGCCAGAAATACAATGGATATAATGAACCAGGCAAGGTAATTCTGTAAAGGAACGATCCCGCCTGCCCAGGACCACATGTTCATCCTGATGGCAACAGGTTCCAGAAGGATGTCATATGTTACCATTATCAGCGCTCCGGTAATAACGGCAACGGGACGGCTAAAGCGGGCCAGTCCCGTAAGGTGATATGTGAAGTAAATAAGCATCACCCAGTTAATGCCGATCATAAGTGGGGTGTCAAACAGCTTGATGCCAAGAACATGGTGATAGTTGTAATCGCCGAAAACCAGTCCGCTATAAACCCCGACAACCTCCACCAGGTATCCTGTTACGGCTATTATGGTAAAAAGCACCAGGTGCTTTTTTGTCCACGGTCTGTGGTACAGTGCCAGTAATGCCAGGTTCATCAGCAGGGTGTACGGGGTAAGGAGTTCTATGAAGTCCTTTGTCGCGGCAGATGACAGCCCTGCAACCCCAACAGCATAGAAAATGATGAGTATGAATGTTACCCTGCCGGGTGCCGGCAACTTTTTTATTAAATCCATTGTTTTTGTTAGTATTGACGTTTTGACTTTCCGGTCAACTTACCGGGTCATTGTCTAAACCAATATTCTGCGTACTTGTTCAATGCGTGGGCAACAATTGCTCAACAATAATTATCTAAATGCATGCCTTGATTTCCCGGTCAATTATTTTTGCTGAAGCCAGGCAGAGGGGCATTCCCCCTCCCGGGTGTACACTGCCCCCGGTGAAAAAGAGGTTGCCGAACCGTTTCCTGAAGTTGGGATGACGGTTGAAGGCTGCAAACATATTGTTTGAACTTATCCCGTAGAGAGATCCCCCCCAGGAACCGGTTTCTTTCTCAATGGTAATCGGACTCGCAATTTTTTCAAAAGTGATGAACTTCTCAATGTCAGTTCCCAGCATTCGGTTTAACTTGGCAATTATGTTCCTTCTGGCTGCCGGTATCATTACTTCCCAGTCCTGTCCGCTGTTCTCAGGGGCATTGATCATTACATACCAGTTCTCCGATCCCTCCGGCGCATCGCTGCTGACAGCCCTGGAGCTGATGTAAATGTAAACGGTCGGATCTTCGAAGATGGTCCGGTAACTGAAAAGATGCCTGAACTCCTCACGGTAATTTTTCGAAAATAAAATATTGTGCAGTTGCAGACGCGGCTCACAGGTCCTTACGCCCCAGTAAAATATCAGTGCAGATGTAGATCTTTCATTTTTTACCAGTCTTCGGGGCATTTTTGAACCTTTGAAAAGATCTGTATAAAAGAGGTTTACATCTGTATTGTTGACTACCATCCCGGCAGGGACAAACATGTCATCAGTCTTTATCCCCTTTACCTTAAAATCTGAATGGACGATCTCCCGCACTTCGCTTTCAAGGTAAAATTCAACACCCATTCTCTCTGCAAGGGAAGTAATTGATGCTGCTATGTCAAATATTCCCTTCTCGGGGAACCAGGTGCCTTCTGTATGCTCAAGGTGTGCGATTATATTGAGGGTTGCAGGTGTCTTGTAGGGGCTAGATCCGTTATAGGTGGCATAACGGTCAAAAAGCTGAACTATTTTATGGTCCTTGAACCAGCTTTTATTCCGGGTGTGCATGGACACGAAGGCGTCAAGCTTATATGAGTTAAGCATTGTTTTTAAGAAGGAAGGGGAGAGGAAATTGGATGGTTTGTGCAGTGAATTGAACAGGAAAGATTCAGCCGTGAGATCGTACAGTTGCTTGCTTTTTTTGAAAAATCTCTCCATTTGTGCAGGTTTGACGCCGCATTTTGCCATTACCTCATCGGCGAACATATTTTTATCCTGCCAGGCTGTGATATTGGTGCCGTCTTCCCAGAAATATTTACAGGAAAGTTCAAGTCTTTTATATTTGAAATGATCACGGGGATCTTCACCGCAAAGAATAAACAGCTCATCTACCAGTTGAGGCATGGTCAGCAATGAGGGTCCACGGTCAAACCTGAAACCCTTATGCCGGAGTTCCGATAGTTTTCCTCCGGTCGCTTTTGATTTGTCAAAAACCTTGACCCGGTAGCCTTTTGCCGCAAGTCGCACTGCAGCTGCAAGTCCTCCAATTCCGGCTCCTGTTACTACCGCGGCCCCGTTTCTCATATTTTATATTATTATTTACCTGCTGCAGGCTGGGGGCTCCTGAGATTTGACCCGCCAGGATGCTAAATTAATTGTTTTTGTGAATGAAACCTAACGGTACCTCTTTGCTTCTTTTTAGCTACTTTTACAGGCTTATTCATAGCTGAGGTTAAGCTGACGGCCGCTCTTCCTCTGCCAATGTAATTTTTTATGAATTCAATTATTTAATCATGGACAACTCTTTTAAGAATTGCAGGATTGCCATAATTGGTGCCGGGAATATAGGGCTTTCACTGGCATACGGGTTTTTACGGTCCGGACTTTTCAATCCGGGAAACATCTGTCTCACCAGGAGGCGTATTGACCTTTTGTCAGAAATTGGTGGAACGGGCGTTCAAATAATGAAAGACAATGCAAAGGCAGTTGAAATGTCTGATATGGTTATTTTATCGGTCGAACCCCAGCAGATAAATGGTGTCCTGAGCGAAATACAGCATGTACTTAACAAAGACAGGCATACTGTTATTTCTGTTGTAACAGGAGTTACTATACAACAGATAGAACAGATCGCAGGGGATGGCGTGTCGGTGGTGCGGGCTATGCCTAACATAGCGATATCGGTTGGAGAGTCAATGACATGTATCGCTGGTAATGGAACAGAAGAAAGATCACTTGATGATACCTGCCGTTTGTTTGATATTGTCGGGCGCACATTAATAATCAACGAGGATGAAATGATCGCAGCGACAGCAATAGGTGCCTGCGGCGTGGCCTTCTTTCTGCGTGCTATCAGGGCTGCCTCCCAGGGAGGTATAGAAATTGGCCTTCAGTCCCGCCACGCACTTACAATTGCCACTCAGGCAGCCAAGGGGGCTGCCTCCCTGCTGCTTTCTGGCGGCAGCCATCCTGAACAGGAGATAGATAAGGTTACCACTCCCAAAGGGTGTACCATTGCGGGGCTTAACCTTATGGAGTATGAAGGGTTCAGCTCGGCCATGATAAAGGGTATCTCCCTTTCAGCCGAGAAGGCTGCTCATTTGTACCGGGGAGATATTATTAAAAATTCTTAAATGTCAGCCTGGGTCAGTATTCTCTCCGAACAGTGGTATATGATTTGATGTTCATAAAAAAAGATGTTGTTTTTTTGTATTGCGATGTTAATTCCGTAATTTGCTATAAAACTGGTTCTGTGGATCTATTGTTCGACATATTCAAGATTGACCGTAACAATATCCTGCCCAGGCAGGGGAGGGTTCTTATTTCTGATCCTTTCCTGAGTGATGCCTATTTCAAGCGTTCAGTTGTTTTTATTACTGAGCACGGAGAAAAAGGCACTGTCGGGTTTGTGCTGAATAAACCTGTTGACGTGGCAATCAATGATATCCTTGCAGACTTTCCTAATATTGACACGGCAATATCGGTAGGCGGACCGGTTGGGACAAACTCTGTCCATTATATACATGAACTGGGGGATATAATTCCCAATAGTGTAAAGGTAACAAACAATATCTGGTGGGGCGGTGATTTTGAGATGATTAAGCAAATGATTAAAAGCGGTAACCTGGATCAGGACAAGATCAGGTTTTTTGTTGGCTATTCCGGTTGGGAGCCAAATCAGCTCGAAAGGGAAATCTCTGAAGATTCCTGGGTCGTGAGTGAATTTGACAGCGAGATGATAATGGGCAGCCGCACCAAAGAGGCCTGGCAAAAGGCATTGAACACCCTTGGAGGTAAATACAGGCTCTGGACAAACTTTCCTGAAAATCCAGGCATGAACTAATTGCCGGCTTAACAGCTTTCTTAATCAATACTCCCTGTATCTGGGTGGTAATGTAAATCCTGATCACCTGTTGTGTCAGGAAATATTGACAGTCGGGATCTTATCTGCCAAATTGCTCCTGGTTCAATAACCGGGTAAGAGTTCTGGCAGTTTTGCTGTAGTATCTTTTTCCCCTGTACGCAACTACCCAGCGTATTCCCGAAACGGCATTAGTCAGGAAGCATTCATCAGCTGAAAGAAGGTCATTTTCATCTATTGCAGTTTCACTGCATGTTATCCCCTGCCCCCGTGCCAGCCGGATGATCTGTTCCCGCATTATTCCTGCAACGCAGCCCTCTTCAAGTGAGGGAGTAAAGAAGGTGTCTCCCTTTACGATAAAAATGTTTGAACTTGTTGCTTCAGCTATATTATCAGCGGTGTTCTGAATGAAGCAATCATCCAGACCCTCTGAACGGGCATATATTGCTGCACTGATATAGAGCAGGGAGTTGGCGGTCTTCAGTTTCGCTAATTTATCAGGCTGTTTTTTTATCCCGCTGAATACTCCGGCCTTCAGTCCCTTGTCGTTCAGTAAATAACGGTCATCCTGCAGCGGGACTGTTTCAGCAATGTATGATACCGAATTATCTGACGGCTTATAGAGGCCGCCACTGTTTCTGAAAACGCTAAGCCGGATTCGTACACCATTGTAAAGGTGATTTTTATTCAGCAAACGCTCCAACCCAGCTTCCATATTCTCTTTACCGGGCAGGCTTTCCGGCTCCATTCCAATAAGTCTCATACCTTCGGTAAGACGCCTGTAATGGCTTTCAAAGAACTGAAGCCTGGTGCCGTTGGCATGTATAGTCTCAAAAAGGGCATCGCCATAGCAAAATGCCCGGTTAGTGTGTAAAAGTACAGGCTTTTCTGAGGGCAACATCTCACCGTTGTAACAGATGAATTGCTTGTGCATAAATTATCCGGTCAGTTATCATTTTTATACATCAGTCCACGTTTTCCATTTAATCCAGTTACTTTGGTTGTGATCATTATTTAAAAACGAAAAAGTTGTTCCAGAAAAGTATTGACCAGGCTGAGGTCAATAAGCAAAGGGAAAATGAATCCATAAACGGCACCTATAAAATGTGCGTCGTGGTTGATATTGTCAGATGCTTTTTTACTCATATAATGTGAATATGCCAGGTACAGCACTCCGAACAAGATCCCCGGTATTGGAATAACAGCATAAAGCAAAAGATTTTGCCATGGTGCGAAAAAGATGCTCGTAAAGATTACCGCCGATACCCCGCCAGAGGCCCCTACGGCATTATACCAATGGTTATTTTTGTGTTTTATTAGCGTTGTCAGTGTTGATACAGCTACAGCACCAACATATAACAGTAAAAAGCTGACCACCGGAAATCTCATTATATTCATGGCTTCAAGCCTCATGAAATATCTTTCAACCGCAGTGCCGAAAGAGAAAAGAACTATCATGTTTATAAAAAGGTGTACCCAGTCGGCATGCAACAGGCCATGGCTGACAAGCCTGTAGAACTCTTTCCGGTGATATACCCTGTAGGGATTGAACTGCAGCCATGACATAAGCTCAGGCCTGGAAAATGCAATCACTGAGATTACAGAGGTGAAAAGTACAATGTATAGAGTCATCCCAAACGTTTTTATCGGTACTTACCGTACTGCCGGCGCTCAGGCTATCCTTCCCCTGCGCCGCCAACCATTATTCAATGAAGTATTTTGAATATCATCTCTTTCAGCAGATCCCCTTCGGTGGCTGATACGTTGTCAAATCCTTTTGACCGCATATCATATTCCCTCAGCCATGAGATAATCCGGGCTGTTTTCCGGGCATCATATTTTTTTGCTGCCATTTCATATTCATTAAGAAAGTATGGATTAACCCTCAGCACTGAACCCAGGTTCCTGGGTGACCGGTCTTTGATGAAATGCAAAGTGAAAACCTTGCTGAAGAATGTATAAAGTGAAAAAATGGTAAGCATAAAAGGGTTTGCCTTCTGATTTTGTGCAAAATAATTTACTATACGGTTGGCTTTAAGTACATTTTTTTGAGCCAGTGCTTTTTGCAATTCAAAATTATTGTAGTCTTTGCTTATTCCTATATTTCTTTCGATGGTACCGGTAGTTATTGACCTGTTATTTTCAGGGAGAGTAATTATGAGCTTCTCAAGTTCATTTGCAATTTTGGCGAGGTCAGTGCCCAGGTATTCAACAAGCAGCATTGATGCATCGGGTGTGATGCTGCATTTTCTCTTTTTCAGCCAGGTGTTTATCCATGCAGGAACTTTATTCTCATAAAGCCGGGGAGACTCCATGAGCGCTCCTCCTGAAGATTCAATTGCCTTGCTGAGCTTTTTACGCTTATCATATGATCCGTATTTGTAGTTGATGACCAGGATTGTTGATTTGAGCGGCTTTTCAGCATAATTTACAAGCTTATCAATATCCTTCATTAACTGGGCTTCCCTTAGAACGATGAGCTGATGGCTTGCCATCATGGGAAATCTTAGGGCGGTATTGACAAGATCCACTACATCCGTATCCTTTCCGTAAAAGATAGACTGGTTAAAAGATTTTTCTTCCTCGGTAAGTACATTTGCAATAATATAGTCAGTAACCAGGTCTATGTAATAGGGTTCTTCGCCCGACAAAAGGTAAACCGGCCTGAATTTAAGGTTTCTTATCTCTACTAGGATCTCATTCGGAGTCATTGATCAAAATTTGAGATGCTTTACGGTCGATCCATGGTTTATAAGTTCGCGCATCGAATTAATGCCTATACTCAGATGTTCTTCAACAAACAGTTCTGTAACCCTTTTATCACTTTCAGATGTTTTAATACCTGTCGATATCATTGGTTGGTCTGAAACCAGCAGGAGTGCACCGGCAGGTATGCTGTTGGCAAAACCCACTATAAAGATGGTTGCTGTTTCCATATCGATTGCCATTGCCCGGGTCTTCTGAAGGTATCTTTTGAATCGTTCATCATATTCCCAGACCCTCTTGTTGGTTGTGAATACTGTTCCTGTATAATAGTCACGTTCGGCCTGAACGATTGCCGTAGATACTGCACGCTGCAGGTTAAAAGCAGGAAGCGCAGGGACTTCGGCTGGCAGGTAGTCATTGGAGGTTCCCTCACTGCGTATGGCTGCAATAGGTAATATAAGATCTCCCAGTTTATTCTTTTTCTTTAGTCCCCCGCATTTACCCAGAAATAATACGGCCTTTGGCTGAACAGCACTCAGCAGGTCCATGATGGTGGCGGCATTGGCACTTCCCATCCCTATGTTAATTATTGTAATTCCGTTGGCTACGGCGCAAGGCATTGGATTATTCTCACCTATTACCGGCACATCAAACATATCGGAAAACATTTCAAGGTAGTGGCTGAAATTTGTAAGTATTATATGACTTGTGAAATTCTCGATTGGGTTGCCTGTATATCTTGGTAACCAGTTGTGCACGATCTCCTGTTTTGTCTTCATTTATTGGTAACTTTGTTATTATATTCTTTAAATCTCAAATGCAGTCATTAAACTTTCCCCGGTATTCATTCCGGATTAAGTCTGAAGGACAAAGAAAGCACATTTTCGACAATATTCGAAAACGATATGTTCTTTTGACTCCCGAAGAATGGGTGAGGCAGCATCTTATCTCATACCTTGTTGAGGACAGGAAATACCCGGCTTCACTGCTTGCCGTGGAAATGCCCCTGAAGATAAACCGGATGGAAAGAAGAGCAGACCTGGTTCTTTTTTCCAAAAACGGAGATCCGCTTTTGATAGCTGAATGCAAGGCTCCGGGAGTTAAAATAACACAAGGGGCATTTGATCAGGTTGCCCGTTATAACCTTGACATGAAGGTTCGTTATCTGATTGTGTCCAACGGTACTGTACATTATTGTGCAGAACTTGACCATGTCAGGGGGGTATGGTCATTCCTCCGGCAGATACCTGCGTTTGAGGAGGTTATTGACCGGAACCGGGATTTATAAGCTGCAGCATATATTCGCTTTTCCAGCCTTCAGGAGTCTTGTTCCATTCTTCTTTCTTCCCGGTAATCTTAAACCCGGACTTCTCAAAAAGCCTGAGGCTGACAGTGTTGTCGCAATCAATAAAGCAGAAGAGCTGGTGCAATTGCAAAACTGTAAACGAATAGTTGATAAGCAATTTCAAGGCTTCGGAGGCAAATCCCTGGTTACGGTTTTTATCGTCGTTAATCAGAATGCCAATACCGGCGCGTTTGTGCATAGGGTCGAAGTCATACAGGTCAATGGCGCCAATTGTTTCATCTCTTCCCTCATTGTTTATTCTGTCTATCATCAGCCGCAGCTGCTTGGCCTGAAAAATATCCAAATGAGAGTCAGCAACATATTTCTCAAGTATAAACCTTGAAAAGGGTACCAGGGTGTTGCTGATACACCAAATATCGGAATTGTTCTCCCAGGTGTAGAGGATATCAACGTCAGATGGCTCTAAGGCCCTCAGTATTACATATTTTCCGGTTAATATGCTCAAGGTGGTCGTTTTGGATTAATTCTCTTCCTTGTAAATATGCAAAATCTAATTTATTAAATCTCCGGTTTGGCGAATTAATTTATATGGTCGCGCGGCCTCCCCTTTAATTACCGGAACGGCTCCTGTAATAGTAGATTGTGACGACGATGAGAGCCAGGAGTAATAACCACCATAGGATTCTTCTTCCTTTACCTGGTTCATCAGGGGGATCGGGTACTTTCCCGGCAGCTATTTTACCCCATATCTCCTTAATTTCGCCGGGTTCGTAGCCGTACCGGCCGGCGTTTTCGGTGATCATTCTGAGCAGTTCGCCGGTTGTTCCTGGCACCAGGT
>SLOE01000113.1 GCA_007132715.1 Bacteroidales bacterium | reverse complement strand
GAGCGGGCGGCTTTCTGGGCGTTGAGGGAGCGTTTAAGGGTCTTCCTGAGCAGAAATATTGTTTCGTCATTTACCAGCATGTCTGATTTAAGCAGTTCTTTGTAACGAGCTTTGGCTTTGGCTCGGAACTCTTTAATCCTGAAGATGTTATTAAACAACCCCGCTTCCCCGGTCAGGACCGCCATCAGCCAGGTCTCCCTTTCAGGCTTCCTCCCGTAAACCAGCGACCTTTCAAGACGGGTAATATCCGGCTTGAGCAGATCGTACTTTATGACCCTGTAACTGCTTCCCACTTCCCAGGAGATGAAAAAGATCTCCTCCTTAAGCAGGAGATTCTTTTCAATCATCCTTTCAAGCTGCTGCTTGTAAACTGGTGCTGCTTTCCTTGGTACCAGGAACTGAAGCTTTGACAGTTTCTTCCCCGAAAGGGGCACCATCATTTCTATGACTGAATCCAGCACAGTGTCGCCTGTTTCGGTCTCCCTGCACCATACGGTTCTACCCTCGGCTTTCAGTATCCCTTTTTCAGCCAGATCGAACAGGCAGGCGTAGAAATGCACGTATTTGAGTGCCGTTGTATTGAAATACACCGGTTTTTTCGGATAGTGGGCGTGCATTATCAGTCTTTCACTGTATCCTGCGTCCATGGTTAAATTTTTTATTTGTCGTTCTTTTGGTGAATGTCCGGGCCTTCAGCATCCTTCCTGAGCCTGCCCGACTCTCTCAGTGCACGGTTTATTATCCACTCTATCTGCCCGTTTACACTGCGAAACTCATCGGCCGCCCACTTTTCGAGGGCGTTCATCATCGGTGGACTTAACCTTAGCACGAATGGCTTTTTCTTTGACATATCTTTCCGGCTGCTGCCGTTTACTGGTAAAGCGACCCGGTGTTTATTACGGGACTAACATCCTTGTCGGAGCAGAGCACCACCATCAGGTTGCTTACCATGGTTGCTTTTTTCTCCTCATCGAGGCTGACAATATCCTTTTCTGAGAGGCGGGCAAGCGCCAGGTCAACCATGCTGACGGCTCCCTCGACGATCTTCTGGCGGGCAGCCACCACGGCTGACGCCTGCTGCCTGCGCAGCATTGCCCCGGCTATCTCAGAGGCATAGGCCAGGTAGGCAATGCGTGCCTCCATTACCTGGATGCCTGCTATCTTTAGCCTGTCCTTCAACTCGTTTTCCAGCTCGTTGTTTACCTCTTCGCCACCTGATCGCAATGATATATCTGCTTCGGCATCATCAAAATTGTCATACGGGTAAAAGCCTGCCAGCTTTCTTATGGCTGCCTCGCTCTGTATGTCGACAAACCTGATGAAATCGTCAACCTCAAAGGCAGCCTTGAATGTATCCTCAACGCGCCATACCAGCACGATGCCTATCATGACCGGGTTACCCAGTTTGTCGTTCACCTTGATCGGCTCTGAGTTGAGGTTCCTGGCCCTCAGCGAGATGATCTTCCTTACGAAGAATGGGTTTATCCAGTAGAAGCCGTTCTTTTTAATGGTTCCGGAGTATTTTCCGAAAAGCACCAATACGGCACTCTGGTTAGGGTTGACCACAAGCAGTCCCATCCAGCAGAAAGCATCGGCAATGAACAGGAACAGCCACCAGGGGCTTACATACACGGCCAGCAGAATCGGGCCGATAAACAGGGCCAGTGCAATGATGGCCCCGAAATACCCCATGTAGGGGGGAAGTTTTTTTTCTTTTTCCATGATAATTGATATTAGGTTAGTTTTTGTTAGTGATATCAAAATGATATCACAATGATATGACGAGATTTTTATTTTTCCAAATTTTTTCAGTTAAATTTGTGCGTGAAGGAGATATTCGCGCCAAAACCGGCATTTCCGGCCACTGAAACTCAAACGGTATAACTATGTCAAAAAGCAACTGGAAAAAGCGAAAAGGAGTAGTATATTCTACCGACCCCGGCTTCAGCTATAAAACCGGTGATCCGGGAGATGATGAAACACCCCCCCCTCATGAGCAGGACCTGCGGGTTTGGCTTGACAGAAAGCAGAGAAAGGGCAAATTGGTAACACTGGTTACAGGTTTTACAGGCAGTGACAAGGATCTTTCAGACCTTGGCAAAATACTGAAGAACAAGCTTGGTACAGGGGGATCGGTAAAAGATGGAGAGATACTGATACAGGGCGATTTCCGCGACAGGGTGGTGGATATCCTGTCGACAGAAGGGTTCAAGGTCAAAAAGGCCGGGGGCTGAAGGAGCAGGTTTGCCGGCCGGACCTGGGGAGCCTGACCAGGTGACCCGACCTGGGGACCGGACCTGGTTAGCCTGACCATCCCGGATGATTATTGCAACCGGCAATTGGGCCTGGCACAAGTTACGGCTGATGTATACTGCCTGCTGTTTACCGCTGGCTGTTGTGTAGTTTAAACTGGATACTGTATCGAACAGGAGCTGATGGTGATTAATAAAAAATGTGAGCATGAAAGCCCCATGTGCTAAAGCACACAAAAAGAAATGTATAAAGCATGAGGGTTTGACTTCGTCGATCTCACATGCAATATAATTTATCTTTTAGCAAAAATGATCAGATATGAATCGTCCATGAAAATATTGTCATGGTAAGATCCATCAGGCCAACTAATTAAATCAAATGATTACTGATGAACAGCAGGCTTTTTATTATTTGCATTTTATTGCTATCGGCGCGATATCTGCACGGCCAGTTTTTTGAAACCGGCCAGCCGCCTGCATCAGTCCGCTGGGAACAGATCAACACCGATAATTTCCGGATAATTTACCCGGCAACATTTGGTAATCATGCACACCGGCTGGCATCACTGCTTGAGGAAGCCCGGTATCTTACCGGTTATTCGCTCGATCACGACCCCCGGAAAATCCCTGTTCTTGTGCATAACCACAATGCCCGGTCAAACGGGCTGGTTTCCTGGGCGCCCAGGCGGATGGAACTCTATCCCGTGCCGCCTCAGGATGCAAGGAGCAGCGAGTGGCTGCTTCATCTTGCCGTACATGAGCAGAGGCATGTGGTGCAGATTGACAGGCTTAACCGCGGAACCACCAGAGCCCTCTCTCTCCTGCTGGGGGAACAGGCACATGGCCTCGGGGCAGGACGGTTACCCCTCTGGTTCCTCGAAGGTGATGCCGTTGCTGCAGAAACGGCCCTCACCCTGGCCGGCCGGGGGCGTGCAGCTTCGTTTGACATGCCCCTGAGGGCACTGCTGCTGAGCAAACCAGGACAGTACAGCTATGATAAATTCCTGTTCCGCTCCTTCAAAGACCATGTGCCGGACCATTACACATACGGTTACCAGGTGGTTGGCGGACTGAGGGCCGAATTCGGTCCGGAGATATGGACTAGCACCCTTGAATATCTGGCCCGGAGACCTTACCATCCAGCGCCGTTTGCAACTTCAGTTAAGAGGCAGACAGGCACTGATCTTCCCGGGCTGCATGAGAAGACCCTGGACCGGCTCAGAAATGAGTGGGTCACTGAGCATGAAGTATATATGGTTGAAGAGAGCCGGAGCATCAACCATCGCGACAGTGAACTTTTTACAAGCTACCGGCATCCCCTGTGGATTGACGATTCGGCAGTTATAGCCCTTAAATCGGGCATCGCGCAAACAAATGAATTTGTCGTGGTCAATATGGACGGCACAGAGAAGCCGCTTCACTCTCCCGGAATTCTCTCATCACCCTCGTTTACCTTTCGGGGAAGCCGCCTTGCATGGTCTGAATTTCAACCTGATATAAGATGGGGTCTGCAAAGCTATTCCGTTATCAGGGTGCTGGATACAGCTACCGGCAGGGGATGGCGTATAGGTAACGGAAGCAGGTACTTCTCCCCGGTTTTTGCTCCTGACGGGCTCTTTTTGGGGGCAGTGGAGATTGACCTGCAGAACCGGCATTTCCTGGTTTTTATCAATTCCGTTACCGGCGAAGTGGCCGGTCGTCACCCCGCACCCGGGGATGTGGCGATACAGGTGCCGGCGATTGATCCATCAGGAAGGCAGGTTTTTATGACATTCACCTCGCGGGAGGGGATGGGTATAACTATGTTTGACAGGGATAACGGCCGTTGGGAAACTGTTCTTGAACCCTCATTTGTGAATATTTCTTCTGTGTTCACAGCCGGCAGGTATATCTGCTTCCGTTCAGATCATGCCGGCAAAGATGACCTGTTTGCCCTCGACAGGTATAGCCGTGGACTTTACCGGCTCACCTCTTCACGGTTCGGGGCTTTTGACGGCAGTTTCTCTACCGGCAGTGACCAGTTGGTATATTCAGATTATTCGGCTTACGGGTATAACCTTGTCACAGCCCGCTTCGATCCAGTTGAAACAGGGGCAGGCAAGTTACAGGATCCCTGTGCCGGAACTCTGCCTTACCTGCTGGCTTCTCATGAAAAGGGAAAAATGTCCGGGGCCGTTCATGACAGCAGCATATGGCAGTCAGCGCCATACAGGAAGGGGCTTAACCTTTTCAGGTTTCACAGCTGGTCGCCCTTTTATTATGATTACAGCGATCTGAATATTGAAGGGCAGTCCGTATATCCCGGTGTCTCGATACTGTCACAGAACCTGCTTAACACAGCCAAAACCTTCATTGGCTATTCATACCGTGGGGGGAGGCATGTTACCCACGGAAACCTGATATACAAGGGGTGGTATCCTGTTCTGGAAGCAGGCTTTGATTACGGTGATGAGCCGCTTGTATTCACCGGAAGAGATACTCTGGGACCGCAAAACGGCATCTCATACGGCAGACTGAACCTCAAAGGAGCTGCATACCTGCCCCTGAACCTCTCATCCGGACGTTATGTCGGGCGACTTGAGCCATGGATGCGCATCAGTTACCGTAATGACCTCTATCATTATGAAGAGGAAGACCTCTACAAAAAGGGTATGACAACCATTGAAACAATGTTGCTGGCCTACCGTTACCGGAGGAGAAGTTACCGTGACATTGCCCCGCCGTGGGGACAGGTTTTCCGGTGGCGAAGGATCGGTTCACCTTTTGAATCGGAGAACCTGGGTACGATAAATGCTGTGGAGGTTACCTTCTGGTTTCCCGGACTGATGCCGCATCACAGCATCCGGCTGGATGCTGCCGGTCAGGCCCAGGACCCGGTAAAATACTACTATACCGGCGTTGTCAGTTTCCCGCCTGGTTATGAACGTGAGAAAAGTGACCGCCTCCGGCTCATCAGCGGAAAGTACTCTTTTCCGTTTTTGTATCCTGATCTCTCCCTTCCGGGTGTACTTTACCTGAAACGCCTCCATGCCGGGGTTTTTGCCGGAGGAGGAGTAAACAGCCTGAGGGGTTACAATGCAACAACACGCAGGATTGAATGGCAGGACGAGAGGCTCTTCTCATATGGAGCTGATATAACCGCCAGTTTCCATCTGTTCAGGTTGGTGTTCCCCTTCAATATGAGCATCGGTTTTGCCCATATCCCCGAAAGGGAAAAGATCTCGCTCCTCTTTTCCATGAGTATGGATATCAATATTTTTTAGGCAGGTTGATGATTGCCATCTGCAGCAGGGCGATAATGCTGTTGGCATTGCCTCTGAACAGTACTGCATTCCGGGTGTCCGGAGGCCTTTATCCCCTGGTGTATAGTTTCCTCACGTAGCGTGCAATCTCTCCTGTATCGTGGTCATTCATGCATCTGAAATGTTTTTTGGGGCATTTGCGGAACCCCAGTTTTGAGCAGGGCCTGCAGCTAAGTCCACCTACCTCAAAAATGGCCGATTCACGGTTAGGCATGTAGGGGTACATGCCGAATGCCGGTACCGTGTTTCCCCATACAGAGACGATCTTCTTTTTATAGGCTGCTGCTATATGCATCAGACCGCTGTCATGTGTTATAACCACGTCAGCCTGCCTGACCAGTGAGGCGGACTGGTTGATGGAATATCTGCCGCATGCATTGAGCACCAGCTTGCCGCACCCGGAGGCCACCGTTTCGCCTGTTGCTACATCATTCTTGTCGCCTGCCAGTATTACCGGCAGATTTAGTTCCCGGCAGACCTCGCATATTTTCTCTGCCGGCAGCCTCTTGGTATTATGGAGGGCGCCTATTGCAAAGAGCACATAACCGTTGTGAAAGGGCTGGGGCAGATCGGTTATGCTGACCTCTTCCTCAGGAGGGATGAAGTGATCAAGGCCTTTCCCGTCATTTACCACATCGAACAGCTTCAGAGTATCCAGGTATCTGTCCACCAAATGGATGTCAGGCATCATGTTCCTCTTGAAATTTACCATCAGCCATTTCCTGGTATTGAGCTTATTAAACGAGAAGGGTATGGCGCTAATCCGCGATTTGAACAAGGCTGTTCTCAGGTTGTTCTGCAGGTCGATTACATAATGGAACCCTTCATTCCGGAGTTTCCGGATGGTCCTGATGGTTCCTTCGTAAATATGAATTCGGTCAATATAGGGGTTTGCCTTAACGACCGGAAGGAACTGCTCCTTTGTGAGAAAATGTACTTCGGCTCCGTCAACCTGTTGCTTAAGGCACCTTAGGACAGGTGAGGCCAGGACAATATCACCAATTGAGCTGAGCCGCACAACCAGGAACTTCACTGGCATCTGCAACGGGTTATCAACATGCATGTCTGGCTTTTGAATATCACTGGTCATCTGTGCCGTTGTTAATGATACAGCCGAGGTTTTTAATTTTGTCAATAAAAAGCAGAACAGCAAGCCAGTATTCATTGCTGGAACTTGCATCT
Source organism: Bacteroidales bacterium (assembly GCA_007132715.1). Taxonomy (GTDB): domain Bacteria; phylum Bacteroidota; class Bacteroidia; order Bacteroidales; family PUMT01; genus PXAP01. Next base: position 16,255 of record SLOE01000113.1, on the reverse strand, counting down.
TCCCAGAGGGCCCGGGCACCATGAACTCCCGTACCTCCCGACGGAGAGAACAAAGTCTTGAATTCATCGCCGATCCCGGAGGTCAGTTCGGTCACATAAGGGAGTTCCGTTTGAGTTGCTGCTATGAATACCGGTTTTCTGAGACCGGTTATGGCCTCCTGCACCACTCCGGGGGGACCCAAAAACTCTCCCGGACTGAATGCAAGGACAGCACCGGTGCACAACCTCTCCTTTGCAACCATCAGCGCCAGTGAGGCTGAGAAGGAACTGCCCAGGAGTATTACCGGTTTATCATTTTTCCCTTCAGCCCAACGGACTGCTGCAACCATGTCGTTTACAGCATCATGTACATTGTTGCTGAAATTGCCGTCCCTCGCGGCCCTTGCCGTTTCATTTGCAACGAAGTTAACCTCCCGCCCGTGCCTCAGATCAACCGCCAGTCCGTTATACCCCAGCAAATTGAATTTTGGGGCAACATCCCTGAACTCACCCCGGCTTGACCCCGCCTGGTGGAACATAAGTATCCAGGGCAGGGTATCGTTCACAAAGTAGCTGTCGGCCACGACAGCGAGTCCGTCGGCGGCATCCAAAACAATCTTTTGCTGGGCATAAGTTTCCCTGCCGCAAAACATAAAAATAAAAAGAAACACGATACCTGTAAACTTCACAATTCAGGAATTGAAACTTTTTCAGAGAGTACCATGATCTTGTTATTGTTCACTTCGATCATACCTCCGTTTATCAGGAAGAAGATATCGTCCCCTTTTTCAGTCTGAAGATTGATCTCCCCGGCTTCGAGAGTTGAGATGATAGGTGCATGGTTTATCAGAACTGTAAACGGGCCTTTGGAGCCGGGCACGGTAACGGATTTAATTCTGCCTGAAAATACTGTTTTGTCTGGTGTCAGGATCTCAAGATGCATGAGGTGGTTTATTTTTTGGCTTCGGCCAGCAGGCGGTTGCCCTTTTCAATTGCATCCTCTATGGTACCGACCATGTTAAAGGCAGCTTCCGGGTATTCATCCACCCTCCCTTCCATGATCATGTTGAAGCCTTTGATATTGTCTTCAATGGATACAAGGACACCCGGAAGTCCGGTAAACTGTTCGGCAACATGGAATGGCTGTGAAAGGAAACGCTGGATCCGTCTTGCGCGGTGTACCACCAGTTTGTCCTCCTCTGACAGCTCATCCATTCCGAGTATGGCGATAATATCCTGCAGTTCCTTGTATCGCTGCAGCAACTCTTTCACCCTCTGGGCAGTTTTGTAGTGCTCTTGACCCACAATCTCGGGCGAAAGTATCCGGGAGGTGGAATCGAGCGGATCAACTGCAGGATAAATGCCAAGTTCAGAGATCTTTCTGCTGAGTACTGTGGTTGCGTCCAGGTGAGAGAATGTGGTTGCGGGGGCGGGGTCGGTAAGGTCATCTGCAGGTACGTAGATAGCCTGCACAGATGTGATTGAACCTCTCTTGGTTGAGGTGATCCTTTCCTGCATCATCCCCATTTCAGATGCCAGTGTTGGCTGGTATCCCACTGCCGAGGGCATGCGTCCCAAAAGTGCTGAAACTTCTGAGCCGGCCTGGGTAAATCTGAATATATTGTCAACGAAAAACAGTATATCCCTTCCTCCGCCAGTACCGTCGCCGTCACGAAAAGATTCGGCCACAGACAATCCCGAAAGGGCAACCGTCGCCCTTGCACCGGGCGGTTCGTTCATCTGTCCGAAAACCAGTGTGGCCTGTGATTTAGAAAGTTCCTTCATATCAACCTTATCCAGGTCCCAACCCCCTTCTTCCATACTTTTGATGAATTCATCCCCGTACCTGATAACACCTGATTCAATCATCTCCCTCAACAGGTCATTCCCTTCCCGGGTACGTTCTCCGACACCGGCAAATACCGACAGTCCGGAATATTTTTTTGCAATATTGTTGATCAGTTCCATGATGATAACCGTCTTTCCAACGCCGGCGCCGCCAAAAAGACCTATCTTCCCTCCCTTTGAATAAGGCTCGAGCAGGTCAATAACCTTGATGCCTGTGAAGAGCACTTCCGTTTCGGTGGAGAGGTCGGCGAAGGCAGGGGGTTTTCCATGCACCGGAATGCCGCCTTTCTGGTCAACCTCTTTCATGCCGTCAATCGCCGAACCCACGACGTTGAGCAGTCTCCCCCTGATCTGTTCGCCAACCGGCATGGTTATCGGCCGGCCAAGGTTTTTCACCTTCATTCCCCTTCTAAGTCCGTCGGTCGAATCCATTGCTATCGCCCTTACGGTGTTTTCTCCTATGTGCTGCTGACACTCAACGACCAGGTGCTGATCGTCATCCCTTTCAATCTGAAGAGCATCATGAATGTTCGGCAGTTTTGATTCCTCTGATCCGAAACTGATATCGACAACCGGACCGATCACCTGTATTATTTCCCCTGTGTTATCAGGCATGATAATAAATATTTATTGGGTAAAAAGCAGTTGATTTTTAATTAACGAACTTAAAGCTTTTTTTGAAAATATTCACATCCGGCAACCCCGATTACGAAAAAAATCAGGACTTCCTGTCCGCCATTTTATTCATTAACCCGATAAACTCTTCAGTTCTTTTCTTATCGCCGCCTGCTTTATACAGCATTTCAATTGCATTATTGAAATGTTCTGCAACGGTTTCCCGCACATTTTCCTCTACCCCCTGATTGTCAAATAACTCCCTGGCAGACTGCACCTTCTTGTTGGGGTCACTCTCGTTCTCCATCAGGTTGATTATTTGGTCCTTTGTTGATTTACCAGCTCTCTCCAGGGCCCTGATCAGTAAAATGGTCTTTTTGTTCATGATGATATCACCACCCGGTTTTTTACCGAACTCCTCGAAGTTACCGTAAAGGTCCAGCAGGTCATCCTGTAGCTGAAAAGCAAGTCCCAGGTTCAGTCCCGCTTCGTACATCAGGGCACCCTGATTTTCTGACGCACCGGCGGCAACTGCGCCGATCTCCATTGCTGCAGCTATCAGCACCGATGTTTTTAGCTTGATCATCTCCATGTATTCAGCCTCTGATACATCCTTCAATTTTTCAAAGTTGATATCCATCTGCTGTCCCTCGCAGACCTCAAGCGCTGTTTTGTTGAATATGCGAAGCAGTTTTGGCAGTTTATCTCCCCCGGTTGCAGAGATAAGTTCAAAAGAGAGTACCACAAGGGCATCGCCTGAAAGTATCGCAGTGTTTGTATTCCACTTTTTATGGACCGTGGGTCTGCCCCTTCTCGTATCTGCCCTGTCCATAATATCATCGTGCATCAGGGTGAAGTTATGGAACAGCTCCAGCGCAATGGCCGGACCAACGCAGGGGCTTATATCTTTGCCGAACATCCTGCCTGCCATCAGGGAGATAACCGGCCTTATCCGCTTACCCCCGTTTGACATGATGTAATGTATAGGCTCATAAAGCTCAACCGGTTGCCGGCCGGAAAAATTCATCAACTCTATTTCGAGATCAATTTTTTTTCGGAGTTCTTCTGTTATTTCCATTACAGGTGATTTTAAAATAATATCAATTTCCGCAAAAACGGCAGGATTTATAGGCTTTGACATGCATCCGGCATCTAAGGTAATAAAAATATATGGGGATTCTTTTTTTTTAAATTAGATAATAATCTCTTATTTTTGGGCTGCAATTAAATGGCAATGCAATATACCCTTATTGATTTTCTTGCCCTGCTCGGGTCTCTCGGATTCTTCCTTTTCGGGATGAAATCCATGAGCGAGGCTCTGCAGAAGGTAGCCGGCGACAAACTGCGGAATATACTGGCAGCCATGACCTCCAGCCGGATAAAGGGTATCTTTACGGGCTTCATGATCACTGCCCTCGTCCAGTCATCCACTGCCACAACAGTTATGCTGGTCAGCTTTGTCAATGCGGGGCTGCTCAATCTTATCCAGGCCATCGGTGTGGTGATGGGAGCCAATATCGGCACAACGGTTACCGCCTGGCTGATATCGCTTCTGGGGTTTAAGTTCAGTATCAGTTTTATCAGTCTGCCGCTTATCGGGCTTAGTTTTCCTTTTCTTTTTTCTAAGAATAAAAAGAGAAAATCAATAGCAGAACTCGTTATCGGCTTTGCAATGGTCTTTCTGGGTCTCGATTTTCTTAAGGAGTCACTTCCAAGTATTGAACAGCACCCCGAGATCCTCAGCTTCCTCTCGTCATATACCGAAATGGGATTGTGGTCAGTGCTCCTGTTCCTCTCAATCGGGACACTCCTCACCTTTATTATACAGAGCTCGAGTGCAACAATGGCGCTGACCCTTGTAATGTGCAATAACGGATGGATATCATTCGATATGGCTGCAGCAATGGTACTTGGTGAGAATATCGGTACTACCATAACGGCAAACATAGCTGCCATGGTAGCCAATGTATCAGCCAAGCGCACAGCACGGGCCCACCTGATCTTCAACCTTATCGGGGTTATCTGGGTGCTGCTTGTATTCAGTTTCTTTCTCAGCCGAATTGATTATTTTCTTGTCAGTGCCGGAATGGTATCGCCTTTTGAATCTGCCCTCGGTATCCCGGTGGCCCTCTCCATTTTCCATACGGTGTTCAATGTTATGAATACCTTCCTTCTTTTTGGTTTTGCCCCCCTTATAGCGAAGTTTGTAACCCGGATTGTTCCTCTCAGGGAAGAGGATGAAGAAGAGTTCAGGCTAAAGTATATTAATACAGGTATACTTTCAACGGCAGAGCTTTCACTTTTTCAGGCCAAGAAAGAGATATCCGTATTTGCGGTCAGGACAAAAAAAATGATGGGGTATGCCCGGTCGCTGTTCAATTCGAAGAAGGAGAGTGATGTGGAACATTATTTTGGAAAGGTTGAAAAATACGAGGAAATAAGTGACCGTATGGAAGTTGAGATAGCCACATACCTTACCAAGGTATCGGGCGGTCATCTCAGTCCCCAGGGCTCACAGCGGCTGCAGACCATGCTCAAGCTGATAGATAATATTGAGAGCATTGGCGATTCTTGTCAGAACGTTGCCAGGGCCATATACCGGAAAAAACAGAAGAAAATTGAATTTCCGCAGTCACTGCGTGAAAATGTCAACAAGATGTTCGATCTTGTTGAGAAAGCTCTGGATATTATGATCGAGAACCTTGATGAGGATTATCACAATGTAAAAGTCGACAGTGCCATCGAGATGGAATACAAGATAAACAAGTTCCGCAACAAGCTCAAAAAAGAACATATCAAGAAGCTGAAAGAGAAGGATTACAAGTATGATGCCGGTGTCATATACAATGACATCATCTCACATTGCGAAAGAATGGGCGACCATATCGTCAATGTTACTGAAAGTATAATAGAAAGGTTTGATTGACAAATTTCCGTTCGGGGACTTCATTCTGCAGGAGTTCTTCCTGCGATCTCAAAAAATGTTAGTTTTTCTTCAAAGCCTCTGCCCCGCCAACTATTTCGATGATCTCGTTGGTAATTGCTGATTGACGGGCTTTGTTATACTGGGTCCGGAGCTCTTTGATAAGCTGGTCGGCATTGTCGGTGGCTTTGTGCATTGAAGTCATCCTTGCACCGTATTCTGAAGCAGCAGATTCAAGGAGTGCCTTGTAAAACTCCGTTTTCAGTACTTTTGGCATCAACCTCTCCATCAGCAGGTCCCCTGACGGCTCGATAATGTAGGTGTGCCTTGCGATATCGATCTCTTCAGGTGTGCAGAATTCCTGGGGGATACTAAGGGGCAGGAAGGTATCGTGTGTAAGGATCTGCACAGCGGCATTCTTGAAAGTATTGTAGATCACTTCTATCCTGTCGAATTTGCCCTCACAGAAGCTGTCTATCAGTTCCTGAATAAACTGAATGGAGCTCTCGAAAGAGAGCTGGTCAATAAGGTCGTGGCGCGAATTGCTAACTTCATAATCCCTTGACCGGAGATAGTCCTCAACTTTTTTCCCGATACAGATTATATCAACCATGCCTGCCTTATTGAGCCCGGCGTGATCTTTTTCGGCCACTACCATGGCTCTTTTGGCGACGTTGATATTGAAAGCACCGCATAGTCCCCTGTTTGTGCCGATAACCACCAGGACAACTTTTTTGAGTTCACGGTGGGAATAATACGGGGTCTCCTTGTTCGGCATACACATCTGGCAGTGCTCCAGCACATCATGCAGCTTCAGGGCATATGGTCTCATCTGTATAATGGAATCCTGCGCTTTCCTCAGCTTGGCTGCTGAGACCATCTTCATGGCATTGGTGATCTGCCTGGTAGATCCGACAGATTCAATTCTTGTCCTTATTTCCTTCAGATTTGCCATTTGCAGGCCTTAAAGCGATTATCAGATTTCAGGTTTTTTTATTACAAATCTTTCCAGCACCTCTGCAGCCAGTTGTCCCAGCCTGGTTTCAACTTCGTTGTTCCACTCACCTGCTTTCAGACTGTCAAGAATTTGCGGGGCTGTAGTTTCAATGTGTTCGAGAAAATCGGTCTCAAACTGATTTATTTTTTCAATTTTGACCTCGTTCAGCAGGCCCCTTGTACTGCAGAATATTATTGCAATCTGTTTATCCACGGTAAGGGGCGAATATTGTCCCTGTTTAAGGATCTCTACGTTCCTGGCACCCTTATTGAGTACTGCCATGGTGGATGCATCAAGGTCAGAGCCGAACTTGGCGAATGCTTCAAGTTCTCTGTACTGGGCCTGGTCGATCTTCAGGGTGCCGGCAACTTTTTTCATAGAGGCGATCTGTGCTTTGCCGCCGACCCTTGACACAGATATCCCCACATTGATGGCGGGCCTGACACCTGCGTTGAACAGGTTGGTATCAAGAAATATCTGTCCGTCGGTTATTGAAATCACATTTGTCGGGATGTAGGCCGAGACATCCCCTGCCTGTGTCTCCACGATCGGCAGAGCCGTGAGAGATCCGCCCCCCTTTACCAGTGGTTTTAGCACTTCAGGAAGATCGTTCATCCGGGCCGCGATCTTGTCAGACTGGATGATCTTTGCCGCTCTTTCAAGCAGGCGGGAGTGAAGATAGAATACATCGCCGGGATATGCCTCCCTGCCAGGCGGCCTTCGAAGAAGAAGGGAAACCTCCCGGTATGATACCGCCTGCTTTGACAGGTCATCATAGATTATAAGGGCCGCTCTCCCGGTATCCCTGAAAAATTCACCTATCGCTGCTCCTGCAAAAGGCGCATAGAACTGCAGGGCAGCAGGGTCGGAAGCCGTTGCCGAAACTATTACGGTGTATTTCATGGCACCTTTTTCCTCAAGGATCCTTGCTATCTGTGCTACTGTCGATCCCTTCTGCCCGATTGCAACATATATGCAGTAGACCGGCTCGCCCTTATCGTAAAATGATTTCTGGTTGATGATAGTGTCAATTGCTATTGCAGTCTTTCCGGTTTGCCGGTCACCAATAATCAGCTCCCTCTGCCCCCTTCCAATAGGGATCATTGAATCTATCGCCTTGATCCCTGTCTGCAATGGCTCAGAAACGGGCTGCCTGTAAATAACTCCGGGGGCCTTCCTCTCAAAAGGCAACTCATACAGGTCGCCGGCGATCATTCCCTTGCCGTCAATAGGCTCTCCCAGGGTGTTAATAACACGGCCTATGAGCCCTTCACCTACATCAAGACATGCAATCTGGCCGGTGCGCCGGGCTATATCACCCTCGTTGATTGTTTCAGAGTCTCCCAGTAATACAGTACCTATATGATCCTCTTCAAGGTTCAGGACAATTCCCCTGACACCCGATTCAAACTCAATGAGTTCGTTCGACTTCACATTCGTCAAGCCGTAGAGTCTGACTATACCGTCACCAACCTGGAGTACAGTGCCGACCTCTTCCTGCTCAAATTTCACGTTGAAATCCTCAAGCTGCTGCCTGATAATGGCTGAAACCTCTCCCGGTTTTATATCGCTCATAAGGTTTATATGTTTTTGGTTTCCAGTATTACACCCGTCAGCTCTTTTTTCATCCTTTTCAGCTCGTTGGCGAGCGATGCGTCATACAGCAGGTCGTCGGTCTGAAGCATAAATCCCCCTATTATCGAAGGCTTGACCCTTGTAACCAGTTCGTGCGCTGACTTTGACTTTCGTTCAAAACAGAGGCTTACCTGCTGCTCCATTACATCATCGATCTTAAGGGCTGTTGTAAGCACCAGTGTTTTAATTCCCGCATCGGCTTTGTGCAACCTTATGAAATTCCTGAATATGTCGGGAAAAAAAATTTCGCGTTTTTTGCTGATGACAAGGTCAACAAACCTCAGGGTGACCTCCGAGAGCCGGTCTTTGAAATTCCTCCTGAAAAGATCTTTTTTGACCTGCATCCTTACCAGCGGGCTTCTGAGATAAGGGATGATGGCCGGGGTATTTTCAAAAAAGCCTGCCAGGATCCTTATCTCTGCCGACAATTCATCAAGAATTCCCTTTTCCTTTCCCAGCAGGAATAAAGCCTTAGCGTATCTTACAGGAATCTTGCTCTGGTCCATGCCAAAATTCTCAATTCAGTTTGAACTCATCCAGGATACTTGTCATTAGTTCCTGCTGCACCGCATCATCATCCAGTTTTTTCCGCAGGATCTTTTCAGCGATCTCGATTGACAGTGATGCAATCTGGATCTTGATCTGGTTAAGGGCTGCGGCTTTTTCCTCCTCGATCAGGTTTTCCGCCTCCTTAACTATCCTTTTTGCCTCTTCTTCGGCCATTTCACGTGCCTCAGCAGTCATCTGTTCCCTCAACTCCCTGCCCTGCCTGATAAGCTGGTCCCTTTCTACAATGGCATCAGAGATGATCTTGTCACTCCTGTTCTTCACCTTGGTCAGCTCATTCCTCGCTTCCTCGGCATTTTCAATTCCCTCCCTGATGTTTTCCTCCCTCTCATGGAGGGCCTGGACTATTGGTTTCCATGCAAACTTTTTGAGAATCAGGAAAACAATTGCAAATGTTACAAGCATCCAGAAAAACAGTCCGAATTCGGGTGTTATAAGATCCATCGGATTTGGTTTTTAATAGGTTGCATTGTTTGTCACAAAATCCCGGCATATCAGATCATGTGATAAACAATATATCTGATTCTGCTGAATATTACATGAACAGAACAAGCAGGCAGACCACTATTGCAAAAAACGCTACCCCTTCAATAAGTGCGGCAGCGACTATCAGGTTTGATCTGACATCACCTGCAGCCTCCGGCTGCCGTGCGATGGCCTCAAGTGCGGTAACACCTATCTTGCTGATGCTGAAACTTGCACCAAGCAAGCATATACTTGCTGCAAAGGCAGCCCCGATTTTTGATACTGTCAGATCCCAAGCGGCTTCCAGAATTACGGTCAGTTCGATCATGATTTAAGTTTTTAATGGTGAAAAATGCTTTTTTGTTTAAAATTAATAATACTATCTATCTAGTGCGCATCTTCAACAGCAGCGCCTATGAACAGTGATGTAAGCAAAGTAAATACATAAGCCTGGATAAGTGCAACCAGCATTTCCAGAAATGTTATGAATACTCCAAAACCGACTGCCAGTACCGTGCCGCCGTAACCGAACGATCTGGATACCTGTGCGAAAATAAATATCAGGCAGAAAAACCCCATGGTGATGATATGCCCTGCAGTGATATTTGCAAAAAGACGAATTGCAAGTACGAACGGTTTTGTAAAGATGCCAACCAGTTCTATAACCGGCATTATGGGTATCGGAAGCTTGAGAAACACAGGCACGTTGGGCGTATTGAATATATGCTGCCAGTAGTGCTTGTTGCCGCTCAGGTTGATAGCCAGGAACGAGGTTAATGCCAGTCCTGCCGTTACCGAAATGTTGCCGGTTACATTTGCACCCATCGGAAAAAAGGGGATCAATCCCAGCATATTGTTTATCCAGATGAAAAAGAACAGGGTAAGGGTGTATGGCAGGAACCTTATGTACTTCTTTTCACCGATAGCGGGCTTCACAATGTCATCAATAACGAACAGCATAAGAGGTTCAAAAAGGCTTTGAATTCCCTTTGGTGGTTTCATCGGGTTTTGCCTGTAACGGTTGCCTACGGTAAGAAATATGGCCATCATTATTGCTGCGGCAAACAGCATGCCGGTAACGTTTTTTGTCATTGAAAGATCCAGGGGCCGGGATTTGTCAGGTTGGGTGGTGTGGTCGTCGAGAGCAACAACTATTTTGCCCTTGTTGGGCCCTTCGTGTTCTATCCGGAAGCCCCTGTATGCCTTATGTCCGTGATCAAATTTATCGGACATGAAAATATTCAGGCCTTTTTCGCGGGTATAGACTATTACCGGAAGGGGTACGCTGTAATGCTTGCCGTTTATGTCAAACAGGTGCCAGTCGTATGCGTCGGCTATATGGTCAAATATGAAACTCCCCGGATCAAACTCACCATCTGCTCCGGGTCCTGCTGCCGATACCGGATGCATCGCAATGGTTATTGCAAAAACAGTGATAAACAGAACCCGGTATTTGTTACCCGAATATTTCACGTTTATATTTAGTCATTAAGCTTTTAAAATCGTAAATGTAATCATCTTTTACGGCGGTATATCAAATTTGGTTACTTTTTTTAATCCTTTCGCTCATGACATATATATCAAACACCGAAAACAGTACATAGCATGCCAGAAATGTAATTACAAAGGCAAGAGCGTTTTCACGGTAATTCACAATGTAGACCATTATAAATACCAGGTGCAGCAGTACTTTGGTCCACCTGACAAGGAAGTAGCGGATGTTGAAATCTCCCGGTTTTTTGTGTCGAGGGATATTCAGGAGTACCCTTCCTGTAATTGACAGAACCGGGAAATACAATATCAGCAGGTAGAATACCGGTAAAAAATATTCCCTGAGCACCGTGGAAAAGAGTACCAGCCCCACCAGAAAAACAGCGGAAGAGAACAGTAGCAGATTGACGGGGAATTTCATTTTCAGAAACATAACAAAGCGACATTAGTGTTTCATTGGCCAACTAATATATAGAATAAAATTAATCCTGCCAATTCACTTCAACCGGAAACTACAAACCCCGGCCGGGGTATGCCGGCCGGGGTTTGTATCAATGTGTGGTCAGGTACTATTTCTTCTCTGCATCCTTCACGGGCTCGCCAAAACTGTTTGCTGTTCCGCTCATGTTGCAGCTTCCTGTGAATTTTGCCCCGGGCTCGATCGCCAGCCTGCTGGTTATAATATCTCCGGTAATAACGGAAGTGGGCTTGAGGGAAAGAAGCTCCGAAATGGTTATTTTCCCCTCCATTTTCCCCGAAATATCGGCATTTTTACAGATCACCTCACCGTTTGCCATACCTGTTTCCCCTATAACAACCTTTCCCCTGGTTGTAAGGTTCCCCTTCAGGATGCCGTCGATACGCACATCGCCGTTACACTTGATGTCACCGGTTATTTCCGTGCCCGGTCCGATAAGGTTTATTACGCCGGTTTCGTTGTTATTGTTTTTTGCCATCTTCTTCAGGTTTTATTGAAATATTATGGTTTCTATTTTTACCTGGCCAGGTCTGAAAGCAACCGTGGCATCATGTTCCGGGGCTGCCATCGTAGCCCCACTTAAGGTACATGGCTCCCCATGTGAACCCCGCCCCGAATGTTGCCAGGATGATATTGTCCCCTTTTTTGAGTCTCTCTTCCCATTCCCATAAACACAGCGGCAGGGTGGCAGCGGTGGTGTTTCCAAACTTTTCGATATTCACCATCACCTTCTCTTTCTCAAGCTTCATGCGTCTCGCGACAGCCTCGATAATTCTCATGTTTGCCTGGTGGGGCACAAGCCATGCGATATCTTCATGAGTAAGACCGTTACGTTTCATTATCTCAAGAGAGACATCTGCCATTTTCGAAACGGCCCATTTGAAAACGTATTGCCCTTCCTGGTAAATAAAGTGTTCCCTCGCGTTTACTGTTTCGTGCGAGGCAGGCTTAACCGAGCCTCCTGCTTTCTGATGCAGGTGGGGCAGGCCTGTGCCGTCTGACTGGAGTATTGAATCGACTAATCCGGTATCGTCTTCTGTCGGCTCAACAAGAACTGCTGCCGCTGCATCGCCGAAAATGGGACACGTGGCCCTGTCCTGGTAATCAACGATGGAGGACATCTGTTCTGCACCAACAACAACAGCTTTTTTAATTTTCCCCGTTTCAATAAACTGCTGTGCTGTAGCGAGTGCATACAGAAACCCGCTGCAACCAGCATTCAGGTCATAGCTGAAAGCGTTTTTTATACCCGCCTTGTGTGAAATAATATTTGCTGTGGCGGGAAACTGATGGTCGGGTGTGACGGTAGCACAAATCACCAGGTCAATATCCGACGGTTTAGTCCTTGTCTTATCAAGAAGAGCTTTTACCGCATTTGCACCCAGATGCGATGATCCCTTGCCGGGTTCCCTTAGTATGCGTCTTTCCCTGATCCCGATCCGGGTCATTATCCATTCATCAGAAGTGTCAACCATCCTGCTGAGTTCTTCGTTATTGAGGATATACTCCGGCAGATCTGCTGCAACTCCTGTAATCGACGCCCTGAGACCTGTCATTATTTGAATGCTTCTTTAAATTTATCCATCAGTTTTGCCTCAACAACATCCTTTGTATGAATAATAAGGTTCTTGATCGCCTTTGCATTTGAGATTCCATGCCCAATGATCACCGGCTGGTTTATTCCAAGAACCGGGGTTCCCCCGTAGTTTTCAAAATTGAAGCGTTCAAAAAACTCGTCGTTTATTTTCCTTTTCCGTATCAGTGTATAGAGTGCCTCGGCCTCTTTCAGTATTACATTCCCCACAAAACCATCGCATACTATCACATCCGATTTTCCCTCCTCAAAGATCTCATTACCTTCAATGTTCCCGGCAAAGTTGAAATCAACAGATTCTTTCATAAGCTCATGGGCCGCTTTTGTAATCAGGTTGCCTTTTTCCTCTTCCGACCCCAGGTTAAGGAGGCGAACTTTCGGGGTTTCAATCTGAAATACGTGCCTGGCATACAGTGATCCCAGCATCCCGTACTGGTAAAGAACATCAGGCCTGCAATCGGGATTAATACCCACATCCAGCAAAGTTGCCGATCCTCCCGCAACATTTGGAACCTGGGCAGAAATAGCGGGACGTATAATTCCCGGGATCGATTTAACCATGAACATGGCTCCTGCCATCATGGCTCCAGTGTTGCCGGTACTGGCAAATGCATCGATCTGGTTCCGCACAAGCATGCCAAACCCGGTAACGATACTCGAATTTTGTTTTTTCTGGAAGGCTTTCGCCGGATGTTCTCCCATACCGATCACCTCATCAGTGTGAACGATGTCAAATGCCGACCGGTCATAATTTTCCCGCTTGATGATTTCGGCAATCCTGTTTTCGTCCCCCACAAGAACTATCCGGACATCTTCCGAAAAGATTTTGGCAGCAAGTATTGCACCGCAAACAGTCGATTCCGGTGCAAAATCGCCTCCCATGGCGTCAAGGGCAATTCTCATATTCAATCACGGTTTACATGTTGGAAAAAGAACAGTGTCTTGAGCAGGATCCTATCCGGCTGACCCTGCGGGGCGCTACTGCGCAACTTCCTTCTCGATGGCCAGCTTGCCGCGGTAATATCCACACTCACCGCAAACCCTGTGGTACCGAACGGTTGATCCGCAGTTCTGGCAGGTCGACATAGTAGGCACTACTGCTTTGTAATGCGTTCTTCTTTTATCCCTCCTCGTTTTGGAGATTTTCCTTTTTGGATGTGCCATTTTTAATAATTATTAGTTGTTAATTCTTCTTGCTTGCTAATTTTTTCAATGTATCCCACCTGGGATCCGATTTTCCGGTTTCATCAGTTATCATGTGCCTGTTGATCTTTTCAACCATTTCTTTGTTGCACTGCGGATTGCCATGATCGTCATCCTGGTGGATCTTCCTGAGGGGAAGGCTGAGACAAATACTTTCAAACATGTAAGCGGCAATGTTAAGCTTGTGGTCGTTCTCATCAAGATATATCACATCGGCATCTGAGTTCTGTGGCTCCTCGCCGAATTTGACGAACAGGCTGGTATTAGAGCCGACCGGAACAAAAAGATCGTCAAGGCACCTGTCGCATGCAACTTTTGCTTTGCCTGAAAACTCAAAAAACAGTGACAGCAGGTGGTCCTTCTTTTCCATTAAAAGTGACACACTTACCTCTCCGTCAGGGTAATCAGGATTTTCAAAATGTCCGAAAAAAGGACCATCCAGTTCGTAGCTGAACTGATGTACTCCCGTTTTCAGACCCTTGAACATTATATCATATTGGTCAATGAAAGCCGGCATCACAAAAAAATGTGGTGCAAAAGTATAAATTAATATTAAAATAAAAAAGGGAACTGTGAAATCCCCAAAGAGTTATCCCTGCTTCCTGAAAGGGGGAAAAGGGAAAGTGAAAATAAAGGTTAAACAAATCAGATCACCGGGATTTCAGTTCTGATGCAATTATCTGCTCAAGCTTATCAACAAAAAAATCATCCTTGCTCAGTACATCCTTTGCTCCGTTTTGCAGAAACTTCTGCCGTGTCTCCACGTCGGTCTGCCCGGAGAGGATGATGACGGGCAGGCTTCTGTCTTTTTCAACTATTTTTTTCAGGGTCTGCATACCGTTCAGAGCATCTTTGTCACTTTCGTTAAGGATATAGTCCAGAACCACCAGGTCCGGCTTCCGGTGAAGGTTGTCAATGCAATCTTCACCTGTGGGGAAAGTTATTATCTTATAGTCGTTTTTTCCCTGGAAAACATATTCCAGCAGGTTGAGAATTACCCTGTCATCATCAACCATGAAAATAAGTCTGTCTTCGTTGTGCATATTCTTAATATTTGCGGGACCGGTGGTTTTCAGGTTGTATTATTGTACCGCTACCTGCCTGCCGGTAGCGCCGGAAAATTTTTAAAGCAAGATAGTAAAATATGATTAAACTTCAACCAGCTGGCATATTAATGTTTTTTGTATCTTTAGCTTTTCCGGCATAAATGTTTTTCCAAAATAGCACGTTATGATAAAAACCGTTGAACTTACGAAGGTTTTCAGGACCGATGAGGTTGAAACAACCGCACTGAACAAGGTGAGTCTTGAAATAAAGAAAGGCGAATTTGTAGCTGTCATGGGGCCGTCAGGTTGCGGCAAGTCCACGCTTCTCAATATTATAGGCCTCCTTGACAACCCGACCACGGGCGAGCTTTATTTTGACGGCACCGAGGTGTCGAAGTTCTCTGAAAAAAAGCGGACCAACCAGCGCAAGTCGAACATCGGTTTCGTTTTCCAGAGTTTCAACCTTATAGATGAATTGACAGTATTCGAGAATGTTGAACTGCCTCTTCTTTACCAGAAGGTGCCGGGATCTGAAAGAAAGGCGAAGGTAGAGCAGGTGCTTGACCGGATGCAGATTGCCCACAGGCGGAAACATTTTCCCCAGCAGTTGTCGGGCGGGCAGCAGCAGCGTGTTGCCATATGCCGTGCAGTTGTTTCCAATCCACGGGTAATACTTGCCGACGAGCCAACCGGTAATCTCGATTCTGCAAACGGCGAAGAAGTAATGAACCTTCTTCAGCAGCTCAACGAAGAGGGCACAACCATAGTTATGGTAACACACTCACCGACTGATTCTGAAAAGGCCAACAGGATAGTTCAACTGTTTGACGGGCACATCGTTACCGAGAGCATAAGGAAAATTTTGTGATCCCGGAATGGGCCGGCTTAAAGTACCGGGTCAGGAATCATCTTCCTCATCGTCATCAAAATCCTCAAGGTCATCATACAGATCTTCAAGGTCGTCTGGTTTATAATACAGATCCTCATCATCAAGATCCTCGATCTCATCTAAAAACTGGGTCCTTTTGGATTTCTGTTTTTTCACAGGGGTGAGCTTATGCTTCTTTTTCCCTTTAAATCCATCATTGGCTTCGCGAAAATCGCCAGACGTTCTTTTTGACTTCATCACTTTTAAAAAGAAAAACAGGTTTTATGGTTTCACAATACAATTTTAATCAATTTTTTAAAATATAAAGGGAGAGACATTTTTTTTTATTGTATAACTGCAAAAACTTCCGCCCTTGTTACCGGGCTTTCCCCATTGGTAATATCGATATTTAAACCTACTTTTGTTTCCGTCCCCGCCGGGATCATGCTAATAACCAGGAAGCCACAAAAATAATAGAATGTCAGTTTTTTCGCTTACCTATTTCTCACTTTTTCTGATCATTGCCATCGGATTTATAATAGGCCG
>SLOE01000006.1 GCA_007132715.1 Bacteroidales bacterium | reverse complement strand
GGGCTGTGCAGATCTCCCGGGCCACCAGCCGGATAGTGTGGCAGAACATCTGGATGGTATTTGTGGTCAAGGCGGTGTTTCTCGGACTTGGCGCTCTCGGACTTGCCGGCATGTGGGAAGCCGTGTTTGCCGACATGGGCGTTGCCCTTGCCGCCATCTTCAATGCCATCAGGATACAGCGCAAAAAGACCTGAGGCTTCTGCATCAGTTTCCAATATCAGATTAACAGGTACCGGGAAACCTGAAACAACTATCTTCCTCCCGGGGCGGCATATTGCTCTATCCACTTTCTTACCTGCGAGTACCAGTAGATGGAGTTGTTCGGCTTCAGTATCCAGTGGTTCTCATCGGGGTAGTAGATAAGCCTCGAATCAACGCCTCTGGACTGAAGGGTCCTGAACAGCTCGAAAGCCTGTCCCACCGGCACCCTGAGATCCTGTTGACCGTGGATGATCAGGGCAGGTGTATTGAAGTTCCCGGCGTAGTAGTGGGGAGAAAGCTCACTGTACAGCGAGGGATCTTCCCAGTAATGGCCGAACCTGGTTGAATGAACGGCAAAGTCGCTGGCCATCTGGCTGTAGAAATTGTATACAGGGGCGTGGATAAGCAGGGCATTGAACGGGTGTTCCTTACCCAGGAGAATGCTTGACAGGTAACCACCATAACTTCCGCCTCCTGCCACCATCCTGGTCTCATCGATCCAGGGCTGGCCGGCAAACCATTCTGCCGCCTTCCGGGTGTCATCGTATGGCTTGGTGATCCAGTCGGGGTTGATGGCATCTGTAAACTCCTGCCCGAACCCGGAAGAGCCGTGAAAATTGTGCCATGCCGTTACATATCCCCATGAAGCGAAAGTTTGCGCGTTCCAGCGGAAATGGAACCCGTCGGATATGCCGCTGTGCGGTCCGCCATGAATCAGCAGGAAGAGCGGGTACTTCTTGTTTTTATCAAATCCCGGCGGGTAGTGGACCCACATCTGTATGTCGTTGCCTTCAGCACCGGTGTAGGTAACCGATTCGTATGTGCCCATATCAACATTCGCAAGAATATCGTCGTTGATGGTGTCTATCCTTCGCGTTTGCCCGTTGCCGGTGTCGACAACCACCAGTCGCGGCGGGTACATGAAGCTCTGGTTAAGCGCGACAAGCGTTCCGTTGCCGGAAATGTCCAGTCCGCTGAAATCGGTTTCGCCCGTTACTGCCCGTGGGGTGCCGGTGTCTGCATCTATATGGTATATTCTCCTGGTTCCTGCATCGTCAATGGCGCCGTAAAGCCCGGTCCCGCCAGGCATCCAGACGAGCCCGTCGGCCGACCTGTCCCAGTCCCCCGTCACCTCCCTCTGCCTGCCGGTTTGCAGGTTATGGATCACCAGCCTCCTTGTGTCTGCATAGAAACCTTTAATCCTTTGCTGGTTAAAGGCAAGGTAGCGGCTGCAGGGACTGAACAGGGGTGAGCCGTCACTGGCTTCGTTCGCCTCTGTGATATTGATTGCCTGGCTGCTTCCGGGCCTCACAAGGAAAATATCGGTCTCAGGATCAACTCCATCCCGTTTGCTGTCGGCCGTGAAGGCCACCCATGAATTATCGGGAGCCACATCATAGCTTGAAACTCCCTGGCTTGAGCGTGGCAGCTCCCATCCGGTGGGGAGGGTAACCGGTTCAATATCTCCCCCGGCGGCAGGTATCCTGTAGAGGTGGGCCTGGCGCTCCTCGTCTATCCAGTGGTCCCAGTGCGCATAGGGCAGTGCGTTCCAGGTATGAGCAGACATATGGGAGTCGCGGTTCTTTTTGATCCGGGTTGCCATCTCATCCCAGCCGTCATCAGGCCATACCCGTGTAATAAAATATATATGATCTCCTGCCCATTTCGGGGCACTTACTCCCGTGGGCACCTCTGTGAGCCTCATGGCCTCACCCGGCTCCCTGAGAGGTAATAAGTAGATCTGTGAAGCGTCATCACTGTCGCGTCTGCTCACAAAGACAAGTTTTGATCCATCGGGGCTGAACACCGGTTGCCCGGCTGCAAATCCGGATACTGTCAGTTGCCTCTCGACCGATCCGTCGGCGGCAAACAACCACAAATCGGTGTGGCTTTTGTCATTCTTAACGGTGTAGCGTGTGACCGGAGCCACTACCCAGCGCCCGTCGGG
The DNA here is from genome assembly GCA_007132715.1 of Bacteroidales bacterium. Taxonomy (GTDB): domain Bacteria; phylum Bacteroidota; class Bacteroidia; order Bacteroidales; family PUMT01; genus PXAP01. The sequence continues at coordinate 4,998 of SLOE01000006.1, read as the reverse complement.
CGATATTGCCGGTGAGCCGGCACGTTTCATCTCCCATAGCACTTCGGGCGAAAGGGTTCGTGTTTCATCTGCTTCTGATGCAGAGGTAGTTAAAATTGTAAAAAGAAAAGCCAGGAGCGGAATTATAAAAAGGATTCTGTTCATGATTCAACGGTTTTTAATAATTAAGTACCATTTGGTAAGCAGGGCTTTGCCTCGTGCCGGTTGTTCAGAATGATCAAAGTTCAGTAAACCCTAAAAGTATGAAAAATCTGTTAATCTTTTCACCAGTTGGTTGGGGGAGAGGAATGCCCGGCATGCCAGCAATAATTGTTGGTTAAAATAATGATTGGCTTAACTTTGCGATAAAAAACCATGGAAAATCTCGATTTTGTAAATATGGGTACTGAAGGGCTCTATAACCTTGCCATTGAGTATGGTCCCCGCCTGATAGGTGCTCTTGTAGTGCTTTTAGTCGGCTGGAAACTTATCGGGTTCCTCAGCAGGCGTATTTACAGGGCTATGGATAAAAGGGAGTTCGATCCCTCACTCAAGTCCTTCGTCAGGAACCTGGTATCGGTAATGCTGAAGATCATGCTCCTTATAAGCGTGCTTGGCATGCTGGGTGTTGAAATGACCTCTTTTATAGCTATTTTGGGGGCTGCCGGACTGGCGGTCGGACTTGCATTGTCGGGAACTCTGCAGAACTTTGCGGGCGGGGTGCTGATCCTTCTTTTCAGGCCATTCAAGGTTGGCGATTTCATAGATGCGCAGGGTTTTATGGGGACTGTCAGGGAGATACAGATATTCAACACGATACTCAAGACACCCGACAACAAGACGATTGTCATTCCTAATGGGGGCCTGGCTACCGGGTCGATGACCAATTTTTCGACCGAGACACAGAGGAGAGAGGACTGGAAATTCGGGATTGCCTATGGCGATGATGCCGATGTTGCCAGGACGGTGTTTGCCGGACTGCTTGAGAATGATGAAAGGATACTGAAAGATCCCGCACCATTCATTGCACTCAGTGAGCTGGGCGACAGCTCGGTCAACTTCGTGGTCAGGGCATGGGTCAAAACACCCGATTTCTGGCCGGTATTCTTCGACATGAACGAGAAGGTTTACAAGATCTTCCCCGAAAAGGGTCTCAACATTCCGTTCCCGCAAATGGACGTGCATCTGCACCGGGAGAAGGCGTAGTTCCTGTAAGCGACCTGACAAGGCATCCCATCAGTCCGCACTGAACTCCGAACGGAAGGTATCCTGCATACCCAAGGACCGGCATTTCAAATATCATGAATTTGTGAACCAACGGTACGGAATATTCCCACCGGGTGTAGCTGAAGTAGTTCCACATTTCCCAGAAAAAGCCGCATATAAGTGCAGCCAGTGCAAGCAGAAAAACAGTGCTCCAGTTACCTCTTGTAATATCTTTTAGAAACGTGGGCACTCCGGTAAAAATGAGTGCTGCAGCAATTATAACAAGGGGTGCGAGCCAGAGTGCAGGAAACATGTAATCGTACAATAACGGTGTGAGCGCAAGAGCTGCTGCAGCGATGGCCGTCCATGTTACGGCTGCCGTTTTAGGGTGTGTTACGGGGATGCCGATAAAGTGGTCGAGTCCCCTGCTCAGGCCGGGAAAAGTTTTAAGAAGGCGGAAGGTGCTTATCACTGCAGGTAGCACAGTGGCAAAAGGAAGGGTTGCATACAGGAAAAACTCAATGCTGCCAAGGGTTTCGATATTGACATAATACCAGTTCTGAACGAACTGGTTCAGGAACTCAAAATACCACCAGAACACGGCGCTGAAAAGGAACAGGCAGGCAAGGTATAACGGTTCATTGGTAAGCAGCGAGCGGCCTGTTCGCTTGTAGATGATCCCGTTAATAAGGATAATATAGCCAATCCAGGGAATGGTAAAAGTGTAAGTCTGGAATTGACTGAACCACGGAAAACGTGTCCAGGCAAGCACCCATCCCGCAAGCATTATGAGTAGTCCGCCCCATCCCCAGGCCGGGAACTTTCGTTCCCGGTTGACCGCACTTTTTACCGTCTGCCTGGTGGTGAATATCTTTATAATGAACGGAGCAATGATAAGCAGTATCAGGGTTATCAACAGATAAAACGCGCTCCATGAGAAAGGTGCATGCTCTGTTGTTACTGCGGTGGTAACAGGAGGAAACCCGAGGTATTGCGCAGTTTCATGCCCTGCAAGGTAGACTCCGAGCAGAGGTGCCCCGGCAAGGAAAATGACGGCAAATGCGGCCGATATGATGTGCCTGACCATCTTCATATTTACCTTTCTGCAAATTTAATACTTTTATCTCTCTATATGAACAGGTATCATCATAACTGACAGAATAAACTTTTATATTTTTACAGGTATCATCCATGTCATTCAACGTGCCTGAAAACGCAAAACATATAAACAGCATTAAAAACAAGGCCGCTGAGCTGGGTTTCGACGCATGCGGGGTTTCGGCAGCCTGCCGTCTTGATGATGAGGCCCGGAGGCTTGAAAAGTGGCTCAGTGCCGGTATGCACGGCAGCATGAAGTTCATGGAGAATCATTTTGAGAAACGTGTTGATCCGCGAAAGCTTGTAGATGATGCTAAAACCGTAATATCGGTGCTGCACAATTACTATCCGTCACGAAAACAGGAAGGCCCCGGGGCACCCGTTTTGTCAAAATATGCCTACGGCACCGATTATCATTACGTAATGAAGGGCAAGCTGCAGGAGCTTATGGACTTTATGAATGATACCATAGGTGAGGTCAACGGGAGGGCATTTGTCGATTCTGCTCCTGTACTTGATCGTGCCTGGGCAGCCAGGGCAGGGTTGGGCTGGATAGGGAAGAACTCCTGCCTTATTGCGAGGGGCGCGGGCTCATTCTTTTTTATAGGCGAGCTGATAGTAGACATAGAGCTTCCGGCTGATGCTCCCGCCAGGGATCATTGCGGTTCCTGCAGTGTTTGCATTGATGCGTGTCCCACCGGTGCGATAGTTGAGCCGGGACTGGTTGATGCCCGCAGGTGCATCTCCTGTCTTACGATTGAGTACCGGGACGAATTTACGGACGGCACCGGAAACAAGCTGCATAACCGCGTATTCGGGTGTGATATTTGCCAGGATGTTTGTCCCTGGAACCTGGGGGCCAAACCTCACCATGAACCGCTTTTTGAACCGGAGCCCGGACTGCTTGAGCTTACTGCCGACGAATGGTATGACATGGCCGGGCCTCTCTACAGACGGCTGTTCCGGAGATCTGCCGTAAAAAGGGCCGGATACCGTCAGCTGAGGCGAAACCTTGATGCCCTTAGAGGTGTGACCCGTCAATGAGGCAGAGCATATGAAATGAGTTAACCAGTGGTTGCGGGCAACTGGCTTCTGTGTTTTGTACCTGCTCTTGTGGTTTGCCGGGAAGAGGGCGCCGGATTTAGTTAATCTCCGATTACCGTAACTGCAATTTTCCGGCTTGAGCGGGGTCCGTCAAACTCGCACAGGAAGATGTTCTGCCAGGTTGACAGGCCGATCTTCCCGTCTATAACGGGGATGGTCTCGGAAGGGCCTACTATTCCGGCTTTCAGGTGGGAGTCGCCGTTGCCGTCCTGCTCATCATGTTGCCATACACCATGGGGGATCAGCTTGTTGAGGAGACTGATAACATCATTCTGCACCGAATCGTCCCAGTTCTCCTGAATCATAATGCCTGCGGTTGCACCCTGAACATATACTGAAACAATGCCAGACCTTACGGGATTTTGCCTCAGAACATCCTTTACCTTGTCGGTGATATCATACAATCCGTTATGGCTTGTGGTTGCGATCTCGATAATTGCCTGCATCCTGTAAATGTTGATTTTATTGTGTAATTACTTAATTTTACCCTTGATCTCAATCAGAGCAAAATTAAAAATAATCGTGATGGAGAACAAACCGGGCGTCAACGACCTTTTCAGGCTGGTGGTCGAGGTAGGGAAAAGCAGCATCCGGCTGGATTACAATACACCCTCATTGTGGATCGGGTCCTGCTTTACCGAGAATATAGGTTCACATTTACAAGAGCTGAGATTCCCGGCCGGGGTCAATCCCTTTGGTGTTCTTTACAATCCTGAATCGATCAGGCAGTCACTGATGATCCTTGCTGAAGAGAAGGAATTTACCGCCGGCGACCTCCGTTTCGGGAATGATCTCTGGTACAGTTTCAGTCACCACACCAGCTTTTCTGATCCTGACCGTGATGCCTGCCTGCGGAATATCAGCGAGAGTGTTGAAAAGGCCTCGGCACTACTCAGAAAAGCACGTTTCCTGTTCCTGACATTCGGGACAGCCCGGGCATACAGGCTTAAGGAGACCGGGCAGGTGGTATCCAACTGCCACAAGCTTCCTCACAGCATGTTTGATCATGAGTTGCTAAGTGCCGGCGACATTACATCATCATACACGGCGCTGATCAGTAAACTCTCGGAGATCAATCCGGGAATTAATATAATTCTGACGCTTAGCCCTGTACGTCACTGGAAAGATGGGCCTACGGAAAACCTTGTAAGTAAGTCGGTCCTTATGGTATCGATTGCCGGCCTTGCTGAAAGATTTGACAATGTCTCGTATTTCCCTGCCTATGAGATTGTGATGGACGAGCTGAGGGATTACCGCTTCTATGAGGAGGATATGATACACATAAACAGGGCCGGTGTAGATTACATCAGGAAACGGTTCATGGAATGCTTTGTTGATCCCGCTGCCCTTCCGCTTGTTAAAGAGATAAAAGGAATTCTCCAGGGGGTGGGCCATCGTCCGTTTAATCCATCAACCGAAAACCACCGCCGTTTTTTGCGTTCGTTGCTTGACAGGATCGGTCGTTTTGAAAAAGTTGTTCCGGCAGCCGGTCTTTCAACTGAAAGGGAAAAGATCCTGCATGATCTTGAAAGTAAAAGTTAAACATAAATTCTACACGTAAAAACTGACAAAAGGCCGCCGGTGAGAGATTTCCGTGGGAAAATATTTCAT
>SLOE01000106.1 GCA_007132715.1 Bacteroidales bacterium | reverse complement strand
AATACCCTGAATTCCAAAAATTGACCCGTAATAATTCCGGTTACCCCCATTGCCGGTAAGCTGTATTTATTAACTTTACTTGTAAATAACCACTCATTTCGCTGCCATGGACCACCAGCAAATAGACCGGCTGAACGGAAAGCTCTGGCAGAACCGCTACAGCAACCCTGCCGGCAACTACGGCGAGGCGCATGATATCCTTGAAAAGGCCGAAAAAACCGGTTACGGGAGGGGAGCGGCCTATGCACGGCTGAACATGGCCACAGCATGCTTTTTACGGTCTGAGAACAGGGAGGCCTTTGAGCTTATAAGCCGGCTGATCGAATATTTCTATGAGGAGAGGGAGGAGCCGGGATACGCCTGGACCCTTAACCTGCAGGCCAGCCTCTTTGAGAGCCTGGGCGATTACGAAAAGGGCCTCAGCCTGGCCCACAAAGCGGTCAAACAAGCCTGTGACAGTGGTGATCATGAGGCAGAGGCTGATTCGGCAAGCATACTCGGACTGATATATTCGCGCCTGTCCAACTGTCCACGAGCCATTGATTACTACAATGTCGCCCTGAAGATCCGGGAAGAACAGCAGGATTTTCCAGGGGTGGCCTCTTCACTGAACCGGCTGGGTATGATATCAAGGCTTACCGGAGACCATGAAAAGGCCCTGGAATATTACTTCAGGAGCCTTGAGATACGCCGGCAAAACAACCTGCTATCTGCCGTTCCGTGGACAATGCTGGGGATTGCCAGCACCTGCGAGGAGATGGGCAGATATGATGAAGCTCTCGATTACTACGGTCAGGGCCTGCTGAACAGCGATAAGAGATGTGCACTGCAGTGTGAGACCGGCCGCGGACGAATATACGGGATCCTTGGCGATACCGGCCGGGCTGAAGAGGCGCTTCTGAAGTCTCTTCAAATGGCAGAGGAGCTGGATGCCAGGGCGCTAATTGCCGAGATTCAGATGGCGCTTTCCGGCCACTGGGAAAAGCTTGACCAGCCGGCAAAAGCGCTTGAGGCATGGAAAAAATACCATGATGCCAGGGAGGCCCTGATGAGCGAAGAGGCGCAGAACCGGCTGATGAAGGTTGAGATCACCCATGCCGTGGAGAAATCGGAGCAGGAGAAGGAGATCTACAGGCTGCGGAATGTGGAGCTGAAAGAGGCTTACGACACGATTGATGAAAAGAACAGGGAGATAACCGCCAGCATCAACTATGCCAGGTATATACAGCAGGCTATCCTGCCCCAACCTGAAGAGATACCCTGGCTGGCAGAGAGCATGTTCATCCTCTATCTCCCGAAGGATATCGTGAGCGGCGATTTCTACTGGTTTACCGGAAAGGAGGGGAAAACCGTTATTACGGCGGCGGACTGCACCGGGCACGGCGTGCCGGGAGCACTTATGAGCATGCTGGGGGTGTCACTTCTGGAGGAGATAGTCAGCCGGCGCGGCATCATCAATGCCGGGGAGATTCTGGATGCCCTCAGGGCGGAGGTGATCCGCAGCCTGAAGCAGACAGGCCTTGAGTCCGGATCGAAAGACGGTATGGATCTTTCACTGTGCGTGATCGGCAGGGAGCGGAGAAGCCTGCAGTACGCCGGGGCCTACAACAGCCTCTACCTTGTCAGCGAAAGCGAAATGACCGAATACAAGGCAGACAGGATGCCCGTGGCCATACATCATGATATGGATAAACGTTTCACCACGCACTATATACCGGTAAAGCCGGGCGATATGATCTACCTCTGCTCCGATGGTTTTGCCGACCAGTTCGGGGGGCCCCAGGGCAAGAAGTTCAGGTCTAAGGCCCTTGCCGGACTGTTTGTTGAGATTTCTTCGCTGCCATTGCACCGGCAGCAGAATATCCTTGAGCAAAGATACCTGGAGTGGAAGGGAGACCTTGACCAGGTGGACGATGTGGTGATCCTGGGTGTGAGTATTTCATGACCCCGGTTCAAACCGTCAATCCTTTCGCACCATTTCTGGAATACATGTATTATCTTTATTTGTTTTTTAACCAAAATGAGCCCGTCATGAGAAAACTGCTTTACCTGATACTCATTCTGCTGACACCCTTTGCGGCAGCCCTGGCGCAGACCCCGTCACTGCAGGTTTCACACCCGCTGTCGGACGGATGGTCCGAAAATGCAGGTATGTCACCTGAGCGGCTGGAAAGAATAGATCACATGCTGGAACGCGCCGTTGCCAGAGGCGACATCCCCGGGGCCGTGGCCCTGGTAGCCCGCGACGGCAAGATCATCTACCAAAAAGCCTTCGGGATGGCCGATATCCAGACCGGCCGTCCACTCAGTACCGATGATATTTTTCGCATAGCCAGCCAGACGAAGGCCATCACCTCCACAGCCGTGATGATGCTCTGGGAGGAGGGCAGGTTCAGGCTGGACGATCCTGTTTCCAGGTTTATCCCGGAATTTGCCAACACCACGGTGCTGGATAATTTTAACCCCGCCGACACAACCTATACAACTGTTGAGGCAGAAGGGGAGATAACGATCAGGCACCTCCTTACCCATACGTCAGGCATCGGGTATGGCATAATAGACGGTGACGAACGTTTCAGGAAAATATACCAGAAGGCGGGGATAGTTGACCTCTTCACCACCGAAGATATCAGCATTGAAGAGAACGTAAGGCGGCTTGCAGCACTTCCCCTGCATCACAATCCCGGCGAAAAGTACACATATAGTGAAAGCATTGATGTACTCGGCTATCTTATCGAGGTGATATCGGGAATGCCGTTTGACATATTTCTCAGGGAGAGACTTTTTGATCCCCTCGGCATGGATGACACCTGGTTCTACCTTCCCCCGGAGAAAGCCGGGCGGCTCGTCCCGGTGCAGGCAAGAACGGGCAGCGGGGAATGGGTTCCCTATGAATCAAATTACTATGATCCGGACTACCCTGTAACCGGTGCACGCAGGTTTTTCTCGGGAGGTGCAGGCCTCAGCAGTACTGCAAAGGATTATGCCACATTCCTGCAGATGTACCTTAACGCCGGCGAGCTTAACGGGATAAGGTTTCTGAGCCGCACCACCATTAATTTTATGATGGCCAACCATATAGGTGACTTGTGGGGAGAGGACCCGGACAGCCATCTGGGACTGGCTTTCGGGGTGCTGACAAAGAAAGGGCAGGACCGCGGGGGCCAGGGCAGCGAGGGAACATTCAACTGGGGAGGTTACTTCAACACCCAGTTCTTTGCCGACCCCCGGGAACAGATCATCGGTGTCCTGATGAAACAGACAAGGGGGCAGGTATCAGATAATACCGCCTGGCAGTTCCGGATACTGACACACCAGGCTGCCGACGATTAGGCAATACGAGGCATCCCCGAGTAGCCGGCATATTGACTCCCCGGGACGGACAGGTTCTGCCGGAAGCAGAATGGGTTTATCAGAGGTTGAAAGCATTTACAGGGAAATCCTGCATTAGTCCCAATTTCAAATTAAAGTCACTTTTCGTGAACAGCAAAGAGATAAAACAGGTATTCAACCGCTTTAACGGCATGAACATCGTGATCATAGGCGATGTGATGGTCGACTCCTACATGTGGGGCAGGGTTGACAGGATTTCGCCTGAAGCGCCCATACCAATTGTTTCGGCCAACAAAAGGGAGGACCGGCCCGGAGGCGCCGCCAACGTTGCCCTAAACGTGCAGGCTCTCGGTGCCAATCCCATACTCTGCTCGGTTACCGGCGACGATACTCACAGGCAGCTCTTCCTGGAACTGATGGAGGAAAAGAGACTTGACAGTTCGGGAATACTGGCCGACAGCAACCGGAGGACTACGGTTAAAACACGCATTATAAGCGGCAACCAGCAACTGATCAGGGTTGACGAAGAGGTAAACGATAAAATTGACAGGCCAACCGAAAAAAAGCTGATCGAATTAATAAGGAGGCTGCTCTGTTCTGAAAAAATAGATGCCGTAATATTCGAAGATTACGACAAAGGGGTGATAACTCCCTCACTTATTGGCGAGGTGCGTGACATAACTGCTGACAGGGGGATTCTGCTGACAGCCGACCCTAAGAAAAGGAATTTCGGACACTACAAAAACCTTGATCTTTTCACGCCGAACCTTAAAGAGCTTTCTGAGGGATTGCGTATGGATATTGAAAGGACCGACCTTGAAGGCATTGAAGGAGGCGCCCGCAAACTGCAGGAAGCCAACAATATAAGATATCTCCTGGTTACGCTTTCGGAGAGGGGGATATACCTCAGGCACGACGGCGAAGGAACAGTTGTCCCCACCGAAGTACGCGATGTTGCCGACGTATCGGGGGCCGGCGACACCGTTATAGCGGTGGCCACCGCATGCCTCGCAGCAGGATGCAGTGCCCGTAACATGACCATGGTAGCAAACCTGGCCGGGGGACAGGTAATTGAGAAGGTCGGGGTGATCCCCGTCAACAAGGAACATTTGCTTCAAGAGACACTTGCACTTTTTGCAAGAAGGTCACATGCAAACTTATGACCGGGGCCTGAAAGAGTTATTGCCGGCAGCAGGCGACTGATACAAAAAAACCGGGTATCAACGATACCCGGCACCATTTCCTTCAAACCTTCTCCGTTATGAGATACTGATCTGCCTTGGCGGCTTCTCCTTAGCCTCTTCCTTCTTGGGTATGGAAATGTTCAGTACGCCGTCCTTGTGGCTTGCAGTTATCTTGTCAGAGTCAACCGTGTTCGGCAGACTGAATGAACGGCTGAAGGAGCTGTACGAAAACTCGCGCCTCATTATCTTTTCATCCCTCTGTTCGTCTTCCTGGCGCTTTTCCGATGAGATGAACAACACATTGTTCTTCACATCGATATTGAAATCCTTCTTGTCAAGGCCGGGTGCTGCCACCTCGATCCTGAAATCATCCTTGCCTTCGATAATATTTACCGCAGGAACACAGATCCCTGTCTGGTAATCATCAAAGAAATTCGAAAGCATGTCCTTCCCGAAAAAATCATCTACTATGCTCGGTAATGAACCTCTTCTGTTAAATACTGGTAACATGGTCTGATCCTCCCTTATTTTTAAGTTAAACATCAATTTGTTTTTAAGTTTTCAACCTGTCTTCTCACGTTCCATGTTCAACTTACATGCCATTCGTTTTCAGACCTTGTTATCTGCCATAATGTCGCTTTCGCGGAACCTCACACTGCCATATCTGCAGTCTCCGTCACCACAACAACCGGACCATGCCACCTGACACAGCCGCTAACTACCTTATTACTAAGTCATCTAAGGAATCAATTGCTGACTGCCCGTGCAGGGTGCCGGGATCATGAATAACAGCCCCGTTGCCGGGCTGCGAGGATGGGGCCATTGCCGCCGGGAGGATTTCTCAGCAGGTGTTTTCTCCCTTAAGAGAGTGTTCAACTAGTTCCGCTTGCCAAGGTGTGGTTCCAGGAGTGCGATAAGGCCATTGACACCTGCATCTGCTGAATTGAAAATTATGTCGCTCTGCCTGTACCACCCCTCCCTTCCGGCAAGAAGCCGGCGGACATGGTCCCGGAGCTCTGCTCCTTTCATACCGGCAATAAGGGGTCGCTTCTGCTTTCCGCCTGAGAGGCGTTTTGCCAGCAGTGCGGGCGACACACTAAGGTAAACCGTAATGCCGGACCGCTTCATCTTGCTCATGTTATCATGAAAACAGGGAGTTCCTCCTCCGCATGCGATAACCATATCACTCTTATCAAAAAGGGTCTCCAGCATCTCCGCCTCAGCCCTTCTGAAATAATCCTCGCCCCTGCGGGCAAAGATCTCTGTTACCGGCATACCTTCCTTCTCCTCCACCAGCTTGTCAAGGTCAGCAAACGTATAACCCAGCTTCCCGGCCAGTACACGGCCGGTTGTGGATTTTCCGCTACCCATGAAACCAACCAGAAAGATCAGCACGGGATAAAAGTTTTAACAATACATCTATAATTCAAGCCTCATCTGTTTGTTGCCTGGTTCATCCAGCTCGAACACATCGTCATCAGCAGCCTCTTCATTCTCAGGGGCCGGCTTGACCAGCGGTTCCAGCTCATTTATAAGCGAAACCTCAAATTTGGTAAGCCTCTTGCCTCTGGCCCTGTAACTCTTCACACCGATAAAGTCGGCAACTTCTATTATCTCACTGCTCCTGTCCTTGTTCTTGCCTCCGAACTTCAGCTCCAGCCTGGGATACTCCACCTCTGTCAGCCTGATAAGCTTCGAATCCTCATGGTCGCCTATGAAACTGGCAAGCTTGTCGGCAGGCTCAAAGGTAAACCTTTTCAGATAATGGTAACCCTTCTCCCTGTCGTAATAAACCGCTGAGAACACCTTGTCGTACCTGTACTTCTCTATCAGTATCAGGTCCTCCTCGAAATGTTGCGAAATATCAAATCCTGAAAGCCTGAACCTGCCCGACCCGGTTACCACCAGAAGGCGTTCGTCAGTATTGAACTCACCCAGGAAACGTCCGCGACCATCACTGTTCAGCCGGTTGATATCTTCATCAAACCATATCCTGGCGCCGCCAAGGGTAGATTCGCCTTTCTCCTTGAGAACAATCTTGTGTAAAGCATGCCTGGTCATTATATTACCGATCGAGTTCTTGCCCTTGATGGCAAGTTCACCGAAATCGACCTCAAAAACGAGGTTCCGCAGTCGCGGTTTTGGTTTCAGGTAAACCTTTACCACCTCTGCCTCTCCGTTGGAATTTGCAGTGAAGTAAACGATTTTCGAATTTTTAGTCCCTTTCGTGATATCGTATTCCCGGTCCCTCGTTATTCCCTTTACAGCGCATCTCTTCATCATGCAGGCGCCACTCAGCCCGTCCCGGTAGACAATATTATAGATGGTGCGTTTGTCATTCTTCTTGAATACAGCAATGTGTATGATGTTCTTGCCTACAAAGATCTTGTCTGACACCCTTTTAACAATGTAGGTGCCATCCTGCCTGAAAACGATAATATCGTCAATGTCTGAACAGTCGCATACATATTCATCCTTCTTCAGTCCGGTTCCCGCAAAGCCCTCTGCATGGTTCACATAGAGTTTCTCATTCGCCACTGCCACCTTTGTCGCCTCTATCGTATCGAAGTTGCGGATCTCGGTCTTTCTTTCCCTCCCCTTTCCGTATTTCTTCTTTATCTGCCTGAAATAGTTTATCGCAAAAGGAATAAGGTTATCCAGGTGGTTCTGAACCTCGATGATCTCCTCCTCTACCGATTTTATGTGTTCATCAGCCTTTTTTGCATCGTATTTCGAGATCCTTTTGATCCTGATCTCCGTCAGCTTCACTATGTCATCACGGGTAACCTCCCTGCGCAACAGCTTTTTGAAGGGCTCAAGCCCCTGGTCGATCGTCTCTATGACCGACTCCCAGGTTTCGCACTCCTCGATGCTCAGGTATATCCTGTTCTCAATGAATATCTTCTCAAGCGATGAGATGTGCCAGTCCTCCAGCAGCTCATCCATACGTATCTCCAGCTCTCTTTTGAGCAGTCCGACTGTTTTGTCAGTGCTGATGCGGAGCATCTCCGAAACACCCAGGAACCTCGGCTTGTCGTTTTCGATCACACATGCGTTGGGCGATATCGGAACCTCGCAATCGGTAAATGCATACAATGCATCAATGGTCTTGTCGGGCGATATCCCGGGTGCCAGGTGCACCAGTATTTCAACATTACCGGCTGTATTGTCGTCAATCTTCCTGATCTTTATCTTACCCTTTTCGTTGGCCCTTATTATCGAATCTATCAACGAACCTGTAGTCTTCCCGTAGGGAATGTCGGAAATCACAAGTGTCTTCTTGTCAAGCTTCGCTATCCTCGAACGCACCCGTACCAGTCCCCCCCTCATACCGTCATTGTACCTCGAGAAGTCTGCCAGTCCCCCGCCCGGAAAATCGGGATACAGCACAAAATCCTTACTCTGGAGGTAAGCGATGGAGGCGTCTATCAATTCATTGAAATTGTGCGGCAGTATCTTCGAAGCCAGCCCGACTGCAATACCTTCGACCCCCTGGGCCAGAAGCAGCGGGAACTTAACGGGCAGCGTGACCGGCTCTTTGTTGCGGCCGTCATATGAAAGCTTCCAGGAGGTGGTCTTGGGGTTGAACACCACCTCGAGGGCAAAGGGAGAGAGCCTTGCCTCGATGTACCGGGATGCCGCGGCACCGTCGCCTGTCAGCAGGTTCCCCCAGTTACCCTGTGTGTCGACCAGAAGGTCCTTCTGCCCCATCTGCACCAGCGCATCACCTATCGAAGCGTCACCATGGGGATGGTACTGCATGGTGTACCCTATTATATTGGCAACCTTGTTGTACCGGCCGTCATCCAGCCTCTTCATGGCATGGAGGATCCGTCTGTGAACCGGTTTCAGACCGTCATGCAGATGCGGAACGGCACGTTCAAGGATCACATAGGAGGCATAATCAAGAAACCAGTCCTTGAACATACCGGACAAATTAATGATCTTCGGGAAATCATTCTCCCTGGTCCTTCCGTTTTCCTCAGCAGGCTCCTGTCCGTTCTTTCCTTTCTGTCTTTCGAGTTCTTCCATTGTTTTCAGCTTCCCGGGGTATATGATCTGGGGGGACGGGCATAAAGTCAGGAATCATGGTCTGCTCCGTCAAACCGGTCTCCCTTCCTCCACCACATCATCTTCCACTTTCAGGTTCTCAATAATAAATTCCTGTCGATCCGGACTATTCTTGCCCATGTAAAAGGCGAGCATGTCGGCAACCATATCCTCTTTTTTCAGCTGGACGGGCTCAAGCCTCATATCCTTCCCGATAAAGTGTTTGAACTCATCAGGTGAAATTTCTCCAAGCCCTTTAAACCTGGTTATTTCGATCTTTCCCCCGAGCTTTTTGACCGCTTTCTCCTTTTCCGCCTCCGCATAGCAGTAGAGTGTTTCCTGTTTGTTCCGTACCCTGAAAAGGGGAGTCTGCAAAATATAGAGGTGGCCGTTCTTGATCAGGTCAGGAAAGAACTGGAGGAAAAAGGTTATCAGCAGCAGCCTTATATGCATGCCGTCAACATCTGCATCAGTCGCAATTACGACATTGTTGTACCTCAGCTCCTCTATGCCATCCTCAATGTTAAGTGCAGCCTGCAGCAGGTTGAACTCCTCGTTCTCATATACTATCTTCTTGGTAAGTCCGTATGTGTTCAGCGGTTTTCCCTTCAGGCTGAATACCGCCTGGGTGTTGACGTCACGCGACTTGGTGATCGATCCGCTGGCCGAGTCCCCCTCGGTTATAAAAATGGTTGTCTCCAGCCTTCTCGAGTCGTTGGTGTTCCAGTGCACCCTGCAGTCCCTTAGCTTGCGGTTGTGCAGGTTGGCCTTCTTCGCACGTTCGCGCGCTATCTTCCTGATACCCGATATGGCCTTCCTCTCCTTTTCCGATTCCTGTATCCTGGCAAGCAATGCTTCAGTACTGCCGGGATTTTTATGCAGGTAGTTGTCCAGCTTTGTCCGCAGAAAGTCCATCACGAAATTTCTTACAGTAGAGCCACCGGGGCCAACCTCTTTTGATCCGAGCTTCGTCTTGGTCTGCGACTCGAAAACAGGCTCCTCAACCTTGATGCTTATAGCCGCAATTATCGCTGTCCGTATATCGGAGGCATCAAAATCCTTTTTAAAGAAGTCCCTTACCACCTTCACATATGCCTCCTTGAATGCTACCAGGTGAGTTCCCCCCTGACTGGTATTCTGGCCGTTCACAAAACTGTAGTATTCCTCGCCGTACTGTTTGCCGTGTGTGATGGCTACCTCAATATCTTCACCTTTGAGGTGTATTATGGGGTAAAGGCCCGGAGAGCTCATGTTCTCCTCAAGCAGGTCAAGAAGCCCGTTTCTGGAGGTGATACGCTGTCCGTTATAGATAATTGTCAGCCCGGTATTCAGGTAAACATAATTCCTGAACATCCTTTCCAGGTATTCAGGAATGAACCGGAACTTGCCAAATATCTCATTGTCGGGTGTAAACACCACCCTGGTGCCGTTTTTGCTGCCGTTAGCCTCAATGGTCTTTTCAGTAACAAGCTCGCCTCTTGCAAATTCAGCAATCCGCCCTTCCGTTTCACGAAATGACTCTATGACAAACTGCGAAGAGAGGGCGTTCACGGCTTTTATGCCTACACCGTTAAGTCCCACGGTCTTCTTAAAAACCTTGGAGTCGTATTTGGCGCCGGTATTCATCTTCGAAGCAACATCAACAAGCTTGCCCAGAGGTATGCCGCGCCCGTAATCCCTTATAGTGACCAACTTCTCGCTCACCTCTATCTCGATGGTCTTCCCGAAGCCCATCATATACTCATCAACTGCATTGTCCAGGACCTCCTTGATAAGCAGGTATATGCCATCGTCAAGGGAGGAGCCGTCACCAAGTTTACCGATGTACATACCGGGCCTTTTCCTTATATGCTCCTTCCAGTCAAGTGTACGTATGGTATCTTCCGAATATGTTGCAGTCATCTCTCCTGAATTTCTGCAAATATAAATAAAAGAAGGGCGGGGTGTGAATTTGTTTATCAACAAGCAATCAACAGGCAGCCGGCACTGGCAGCCGTTTCCGGCTGGCCGGATTTAAATTACGAATATTTCCCCGTTTTACTCCGGTCGCAGTTCTTTTCCGGGAAGCAACCCCATCTGCTCCATCAGCAACAGGGCGTTCATTTTGCGGGTAACACCATCCCTCAGCCGGTAGTCAAAGCTGATCCTGTCGCCGTCAATATCAACCTCGAAGCACCTGTTCATGATCCTGCCGGGATATTCATTCTCAAGTGAAGTAAGCGAAAGGTCGTGGGTGGCAATAATACCGGTTGCACCAAGACCGAGCATCCGGCCGAGCAATGCCACTGAACCTTTCTGTTTGTCGGTCGTATTGGTGCCCTTAAGTATCTCGTCCAAAAGGACAAACACCTGCCTTCCCCCGGCAAGGGTCTCAATAAGGTGCCTCAGCCTTTTGAGCTCGGCATAGAAATAAGACTCGTGTTTGCTCAGCGAATCACTCGTGCGCATGCTTGTATACAATTCGGTTATACGGAACCTGAAGTCAGCGGCGCATACCGGTGCTCCGGCCATAGCAAGCACCAGGGAAATTCCGGCAGTCCGCAGAAAGGTGCTCTTGCCGGCCATATTGGCCCCGGTAACTATAACAAAACAGCCTGCATCCTCTATAGTCAGGTCGTTACATACTCTTTCGCCAGCAGGTATTAAAGGATGTCCGAGTGAGCCGGCTCTGAGTACGGGCCCGCTGTCATCAGGCTGCGGAAACACATAGTCAGGATTATTGAAGCAGAATATCGCCATGCTTATAAAAGCATCCATTTTTGATATAATGCCAAGCCAGACCGGCATTTTTTTCCTGTTGCGCCGGTTCCACCTTTCCAGCATCAGGACACAATTGACATCCCATAGCAGCAACCCGTTAAGTAAAGTGAAGGCTATAAAATTCAACCTGTTGTCAAATGCATCAACAATGCGTGCAAGCTTCGCAATATGCCCTGAAGGAGGCATACCTTCCGTCCTCAGATAGCGCTGGATTGACTTCAGCAGTGGGGCATCAAGTTCTGTATCGTGAATAACACGGAGTAACTTTCCATACTTTCTCAGCGTGCCCAGGCTCCTGGTCACCATATCATGAACCTCTGCGGTTTTCCGGAAGAGCAGGCCGGTAATCCCGATCTGTACACAAAAAAGTATGAGCACCAGGTAGAAAGGCAAAATACCGGTTGCAAAAAGCAGAAGAGTCCCTGCAGTCAGGGCGGGCAGCACCCTGGATGCCAGTACCAGTGAACGGTTTCTTGTAAAATGAGAGGGAGTATTTACATACTTTATCAGGTTGATACGATCTCCTGAACTGTCTCCATACATCCTGCCCGTAGCGCTAAAGTGCTGACAGAACTCCGGTTTGGCGGCAAGCTCTTTTATGCCCTTCTGCCGCCGCTTAATCTCCGGGGCATCGGTTGCCGGCTCCTTTAGAAATTCTGCAAGCATGTCCATGCCGGGGACTGTACAGCACCTGTTCATGTAATGGAACATGGAGTTATCTCCAAACAGATCCAGGTCAAGTGAATAACGGTGATCAGGATCCTGGTAACGGCTTCCGCTGTCAAAAGAGCCCAGGTTGCCTCTGAGCGCCTCAATCTCCTCACTGTTGACATCCAGAAGAGCTGAAAAATATTTTACTCTTCTTTCCTGTATGCCAAATCTGTGTACCAGGAAAAGGAATATTGCCAGCATTGCCAGAAACACGGAAATTGCAGTGGAAATACTGCTGCCGGCAAATAACAGTGGCAGGAAGATCATAATAAGGAAGGAAGCCAGCCTCAGGAACACATAGAACCTCTGGGCCCTTCTGGCCGATCGCAACTTGTCGGAGTATTCTGAAAATTTATTCCTGTAAAAAGAGAGTTTGCCGTCTCCCATCTTAGCGTTAAATTATTGTTTCCCCTATATCACTTACCCTGTCTCATCTCAACGAGTGCAGTATTCATTTTATCCTTCACCATCTCTCCGGTTTGACGGGGATCGAGACTCTCAAATTCAGCCGGCATCACAGGATCAAGTACACGAACGCTTATTGGGGTCTTTTCTTTGATGACAAAACCCCTCTTTGGTAAAGATTTGCCTGTACCGTCAAGCACTATCGGCAGGATAGGACACCTCATCTGCTTGGCAAGCCTGAAGGCTCCGTCTTTAAAGTTTCGCATGTTCCCGTCGGTTGAACGGGTACCCTCCGGGAAGATCATGATTGAACTGCCCTGCACCATATGTTTCTGGCAATCGCGCATCATCCTGATAAAACTTTTTCTGCTGGCACGGTCGAGCGTCACATACCGGTTCAAAACCATGTTCCACCCTACAAACGGCAGGTAAAGGTTTTCCTTCTTGGAAACCCATTTAAAATGGAAAAAGAGAGTGTGTATAACCAGTATATCAAGCATCGACTGATGATTCGACACTGCGACATATACCTGCGAATGGTCTATTCTTTCTTTTCCCTCAACCTTTATCGGCCAGAAAGGATTAAGCCACAAGTATATAGAGCCCCAGAAACATGAATATTGGTGCTGCAGCCAAAGCCTTTTATCGAAAAGAATTGTAAGGAGCCATACCAGAAGTGCCCCAAAAAATATAATTATGCTTGATACAGCGACAAATATCCAGAATAAGAGCGAAAACAGAACAAACCACATAGCTGTAGAAAATCATGAGTCTCCATCATACAACCTTCCTGCAATGAGCCGGAGGTCCCGGACTTAATCTGCAGGAGCCGGCAACCTTTAATTATCAGCTTGCTAAAGTACAGTTTTTTTTTAAATCATTAATAATTCATCCGGTTCATATCTTCTTTATAATTCCTGCATCCTGCTATTGAATTGAATACTCACTTTTCCTATATTTGTTTGCAACATACCAAACTGATAATAACATGAGAATACCGGTAACAAGAAAACCAAACCGTTTCATGCCTGATCCCCGGAGGGTGATCATCAGGTATTTCGATAATGGTATAGACCGTACCATTGCACTTGTTGAGCGCCTCATAGCCATGCCGGAAGAGCAGGCCTCCTTCGCCCTGATGCATACCCTCAGGGAGTTCTCAAGAAGACACCGGAACATCACCAACGTCTTCAGCAGACACTTTTCCCGTGTAAAGGATCAGATGGAAGCACTGAAAATATCGCTCGACGGACTGTCGGAGGACAAGCGGCTGCTTCTCGGATCCTTCTTCTCGCTTGAGTACTCAATTGAGTCCGCAGCCTTCTTTAACCCGTCAATGATCGAATCGCCCGACCAGACAGCACTGGAGAGAGGAAGTAAAAGGATCATAGTCAGTTTCCGCGCCACCGGCGAGGGACACATCTCGTCTATCGTGTTCCATTCGGGGATCATCGGCAAGGACGGTGATATGTCCTTTGAAAAGCCCGGAAGGTACGTTGAAGAGGCAGAAATGGTCAAACGGCACAAATACTCCAAAAGTTCTTTCTCAAGCAAGCTCACTGAGATGAAACTGCCTGCAGAGATAATCGAAAGTGTAATGAACCGGCTTGGTGACGAGTTTATCTACGGAGAGCTTCTTGCGGCAATAACCCAGACACGTGCCGAGAACAACAATTCGGCCGAAAAACAGCAGGCTATAGAAGAGATAGTATGGCTTGCCGATTCACACTACGAGGTCAAATTCTCCCGCGACACCGATATTTCCGAAAGAGTGATCTTCCCGGTATCATTCACCGAGAGAAAGGGCATTGAGGATGCCCGATTCGTAAAATTTACCGGCGACGATGGAACAGCAACCTTTTATGCCACCTATACGGCCTATGACGGCAATACCATTCTCCCTAAGCTGATCCAGACTAAGGATTTCTGTCACTTTACCATCAGGCCGCTGCACGGACACGGTGCACAGAACAAGAACCTCGCTCTTTTCCCCCGTAAGGTGAACGGGAAATATGTCATGCTCTCCCGCATTGACGGTATAAATTCCTTCATAGGGTTTTCCGACAAGATAAACCTGTGGGACGAGCCGATAATGCTGCAGGCACCGAGACATTACTGGGAATTCGTACAGATTGGCAACTGCGGTTCACCCATTGAGACCCCGGAGGGCTGGCTGGTGCTGACCCATGCAGTGGGGCCGGTGCGTCAATATTGCCTGAGTGCTATCCTGCTCGACCTCGACGATCCGACCAAAGTCATCGGACACCTTCGCAATCCACTGCTTGTTCCGAACAACGAGGAGAGGGAGGGCTATGTGCCAAATGTGGTCTATTCATGCGGTGCCATGGTACACAACAACAAGCTGATAATTCCTTACGGGTTGTCAGATACGGGAGCAGGGTTTGCTTCGGTTTGCATGGATGATCTTCTTGCCGAGCTTAAGTCCTGAAGGGCTGAAACCCTGAAGCCCGTGGCCCTGAACCCGTGGTCCTGAACCCGTGGCCCTGAACCCGTGGTCCTGAACCCGTGGTCCTGAACCCGTGGTCCTGAACCCGTGGTCCTGAACCCGTGGTCCTGAACCCGTGGTCCTGAACCCGCGGTCCTGAACCCGTGGTCCTGAAGCCGCGGTCCTGAAGCCCGTGGCCCTGAAGTCCGCGCGGCCCGCACCAAAATCTGCACCGGCTACCGGAGCGGGATTCGGTTTTGCCAGGCAGTTATCCAAGGATCTTACGGTAAACCTCCAGGTAACCGGCCGCCATCCTTTCAAGGCTGAAGTTTGCCATTGCCCTCTCCCGGCAGAGGTGCCTGGACAATTCTCCTGTGCGCCCGGCAAGTTCAGCAGCCTCCTCAACAGAGCCGGCAAGGAAGCCGGTATTTCCGTGGCTTATCAGCTCGGGCATCGATCCGCGGTTGAAAGCAATGACCGGGGTACCGCAAAACATGGCCTCGGCCACACTCAGTCCGAACGGCTCATCAAAGTTTATGGGATGCAGCAGCGCCAGGGCCCCGCCCAGAAGCTCGTCACGCTGTGCCGGCCCCGCGCTGCCAAGGTAAACCACCCGGTCGCCGTCAATATATGGCTCCACCTTCTCGCGGTAATAGGCCTCATCCTGCACGATACCGGCAATAAGAAGCCTGATGCCTGCAGCACGGGCAATCTGCACCGCCTCGTAAGCACCCTTGTCGTGATGAATGCGGCCGAAAAAGAGAAGGTAATCGCCATGCTCCTCCCTGTAGGTGAACTGCGACGGGTCAATGCCGTTGTAGACCGTGGCAATGTAATCAAGCTCGCTGCTGCGGTCGGAGTTGCTGATCGAAACGTAATGCACCCTGTCGTTATACCTCCTGTAAACGGGTATGATCTTCGGCGATGAGAACCCGTGAATGGTAGTCACCATAGGGGTTTTTACAAGACGTGACCAGGTAAGGGGCAGAAAATCGAAATTGTTGTGAATAAGATCATACTCCCCGGCCCTCTCCAACAGGTAAGATATATGCATGCATTCAGCCACCTTGGCATCGGCCGTTTTGTCCTCCTCGTAACCTTTCTCAATTATAGATTCAAGCTTACCGGGACTTTTGGAATCGCCGGTTGCATAAAGTGTCACATCCACTCCCAGTGCGGCCACTCCGCTGGCAATATTCCATGCCACCTGCTCCCAGGGACCATAATGTCTGGGCGGGGTCCTCCATGCTACAGGCGAAAGGATTGCTATCTTCATTTCTGACTATTGTTTACAAACTGCAAGCGAGCACATCATGCCGGTAAAAAACCGGCCCTTGGCAAGTTGCTATTATTCCTGCTGCAAGTTATAAACAACTTTTATATAAACCCTCATCTGCCTTCGGCAGCAAAAATAACATGAATGCACCCCAGGCTTATCAGAATCTAATGTTATACTTCAGCTTGAACCTCAAGGCACTCTCCGACACCGTAAACCTCTCCATCGGGTCGCTTATATTTGAGTTCCACGCAACAAGCACTTCACGGCCCGGTCTTATGATCCACCTGAAGCGGGTCTGCCACCCTGCAGTTTCGGTAACATCGTCGTACTGGATAAAGGTGTGCATATTGATCCGGGGACTGAACAGGATATTCATTATCAGCCTGTATATCCCTACATCCATATCTGTTTCAGGAAAGGAGAGATAACTTCTCTGCATCTCGGCACTAACGAAAAGGTTCACAAATACCTGCCAGCCGGCTGTCAGCTCCCATGTATTCCTTTCACCGTTCCAGAAATCGCCCCATGACCAGGAAACGGTCCCCCACAGATCCCGCTGCCTGGCCGAATTGAGCATTAAAGTGCTGGTGCTGAACTGGTACTCTCCCACCGGAATCAGCACCTGCCCCAAAAGGTTGAAGTCCCCGTAAAGATATTCATACGTATATTTCCTTCGTGCCATCGCCGATTCGCCGCTGGTAAAGCTGATCCACAAAGGTATCAGGTCGATCTCCCTTGTCTGCAGCACCCCGTCAAGGCCCGATATATGGTCTATGCCCGCCATCGAAAGCACCCGTAACAGTCCCCATCTCCCCGGACGCGGCCCCACCCCGCCGGCAAGATAATACTCACGAATGCCGCGGCGGGGCACAAAACCCATGCCGGCGGTAAAATCATCATCAATCTGCAGAAAACCGGCGCGCCCGTAAAACAGGTCATTCGGGAAATTGAGCTCGGCCCCGAAGGCGTTGGCCAGTTGCCTCTCCGCGCCCGGGGGGTTGGTAAGGGACTGCAGCCCGTAGGCTGTAAAGCTCATATTCTTATCTCCGCCAAGAGTCGATGTTGCCAGCCGGGCATCAAGCCCGTATACGGCATTGCCCCCCTCTCCGGTTGCATTGCCGAGTGTGGCTATCACGCCTGCAGAAGATTGTCTGCCAAGATTCCTGGAGACCCGCGCCACCGAGTAGTTGATGTTGTCAAACTGCTTCTCCTGCAAAATATTCATCACCCCGATGTTCCACGGCCCTGCCTGCCCCGTGAACCTGCCGCCGGCATGAATTGAAAGCGGTTCGCCGCCTGCATCCAGGCCCATCCTCCTGCTGAAAAAGGGAATAAGCCGCCGCGAATAGGGGTTTTCAACCTCCCCGGCAATGCCGAAATTGAAATAGTTGGCCCCGTCAAGGAAGAAATCCCTCTTCTCTGGAAAATGGAGGCTGAAACGTGTGAGGTTTATCTGCCGTGTATCAGCCTCAGTCTCGGCAAAGTCGGTGTTGAGAGTTAGCACACCACGCATACCGGGGGTAACCTGGTAAAAAACATCGACCCCGGCATCGCCGGTCAGCGCATTGTCTCCCCTCCCGTACCTGTCGTGACCCCCAAAGACCCATGGGTTAATATCAAGTCCAACTCCCTGGCTTATTCCCTCAAGTCCCCGCATCAAACCGGCATCAGATACCTGGAAACGGTGGTTGTTGAGATTTGCGGTGGGCCAGTAAACAGCCTCCTGGTTGCGCCGTATATACCTTATGAATTTGATTCCCCAGTTGGAGAGGCCCGGTTCAAAATTTATGGTATTAAAAGGCAGCGCGATCTCGGCCTCCCAGCCGTGCGGCTGTATCGAGGCCCTGCCGTCCCACAGGCCCTGCCACTCACGGTTAAATGCCTGTCCGTTTGCGCTTATCACAGCATCGCCTATTGAGCCGCGCGGACCGATCTGGAACCAGTAGGCGTTCCTTCCGTCAAGGTGGGTATCCAGAATTATCTGAATTCTGTCGTCGTTACTCAGGTTGGCATCCCTGGCCATCTCCCTGCCGATAACCCTGCCTGTGTCATCGTAACACCTCACCCCTATATAGAGGTTATCGTCGTCATACAACAGGTAAAACTCCGTACGCTGGGAGGCAGGAGCACCGTTATCCGGCTCTCTCTGAACAAATTCGGTAACGGGAACGGCCTTGCCCCACACATCTTCAGAAAGCACCCCGTCAATTACCGGCGGCACTGAGGTCCGAACCGCAACAGCCTCAGGCTGTGCATGCACAGAGCTGACCGGCAGCAGCAATAAAGCCGGCACAAACAGTAGAGCCGGCAAAAGCAACAATCCTCTCTTCATCAACAGTTGTTAAATTTTCCGTTTCCCCGGCAAAACTAACATTTGCATCTAATATTTTTGCAACGGGCTTGCAAAAATAACGGCATGCTCTTTCACGGGCAGCATTTCTGCCGGAAAAAAGATTATCTTTACTACACTGTTTTACCCGGCTGTCATCAAGCCCCGCCGGCACCAACCGGATACAGGTGATGGCGTGGGTAACCAGGCAATTTACTAACCAAATAAAACAAAAACATGCTTATACCTGTACTGATAATCGCGGGAGTGCTGCTGCTATGGCTGGCGCTCAGCTACAACAGCCTTGTGTCGAAAAGGAATGCGGCCGACAAGGCATTTGCCAGCATCGATGCAATGGCAAAAAAGCGCTACGATCTGATACCCAACCTCGTCTCCACCGTCCAGAATTACATGAAGCACGAAAAGGAAACGCTTACACAGATCACAGAGATGAGGGCAAGGGCAACCTCGGGCAACATATCAGAAGAGGAGAAGATCGACCTCGACCAGAAGGTCTCCCGCGCTGTTTCGGGCATCATGGTAGCCGTTGAGAACTACCCCGATCTCAAGGCAAGCACCAATTTCATGCAGCTCCAGGGAGCGCTCAACGAGGTGGAGGAGCAGCTCTCGGCAGCCAGGCGCTTTTTCAACGCCGCGGTAACCGACCTCAACAATGCAGTGCAGATGTTCCCAACTAACATCGTGGCCTCAATGTTCAACTTCAAAACCCGCAAGCTTTTCGAGATAACCGAGCAGGAGCGGCAGAACGTCGACGTAAAGACGCTCTTCTCATCCTGATACGGCATCTGCCGCCCTTAACCCAACCATTATGAAAACACTGGAAGAATTCGAAAATTATTACAACAAATCGCTCAGAACCGACCTGGTAAACCTCGATGCCAGGAGGAAGAGGGTGGTAAAGCGTTTCCTGATAACTCTCTTTGCGATCTTCATCCCCTCAGTGGCCATCTTCATAATTACCGGATTGCACCTGGGAATAGCTGCCAGCGTTATCGCATTCATCATCCTCTTTTTCTTCTGGGTAAGGGACAAGCTTTTCGTGAAAGATTTCAAGGAGCAGGTTATCAACCGCATAGTCTATTTCATCAGCCCCGACCTCACCTACGACCCTAAAGGCCACATAAACCTCTCCGAATTTGTAACCAGCCGCCTCTTTCTGACTTCGGTCGACCGCTACAACGGCGATGACCTGGTTTACGGGAAGATCGACAGGACCGAATTCCGCTTCTCAGAGTTCAAGGCTGAGTACAAGCAGGTGACAACCGACTCGAAGGGGCGCACACAAACCACATGGCACACCATCTTCAGGGGGATATTCTATATAGCCGATTTCAATAAGGAGTTCAGCGGTTCAACCGTAGTGCTGCCCAACGTGTTCGGCAACCGGTTCGGGTTCATGAAAAAGCTCATGGGAGCCACCCGCAGGGAAAAGCTTGTCAGGCTCGAAGACCCCGATTTCAGCAGACAATTCAACGTTTACAGCGACGACCAGGTAAAGGCGCGGTATGTGCTCTCCACCTCACTCATGCAGCGAATAACTGAATTCAGGAAAAAGCACAAAAACAACGTCTACCTGTCGTTCGTCGACTCAAAGATGTACCTGGGCATCAGCCATAATAAAAACCTGTTCGAGCCCAATTACCTGCGCTCGCTGGTGCGTTTCGACGTGTTGAGGGAGTATTTCGACGACCTGGTGCTTGCCGTCGGTATAGTAGAAGATATGAACCTGAATACCAGGATCTGGACCAAAACGTAACCTCCTCACCCCTCCAGCTCCACCACCGTGATCCCGGTGCCGCCGAACCTGATATCCTCGTCCCGGAAAGAGCGCACCGGCGGGACGGTTGCAAGGTAATCGCGTATGATCTGCCGCAGTATGCCGTTACCCTTGCCGTGCAGTATCTTCACCTCTGTTGCTCCAACCATCAGCGCATCATCAATCAGCCTGCTCACTATATCGAGCGCCTCGTCGGCACGCATGCCCCTCACATCCCTCTCCGGCTTAAAGCTGAGCTTCTTGTCCCTTATCCGCTGAAGGGTCGAACCACCCGTACCACCGGCCGTTCCGACGGCTCCGCCTGCAGAACGGCCAGCAGACCCGCCGCCTTTCTGTAACTTCCTGGCCTCATCCCGGCTCAGCTTCTCCAGCCTGCTCTCCTTTACCGTGGTTATCATGTTGCCGAATGCCACCATGATGCTCCTACCGCTCACATCGATCACCTCACCGGCAACATCACGGCCGAAAAGCCGCACCTGGTCGCCGACCCTTACAACATTATCATCCTTTGTTCCACTGGCAGAACCGGAAGCCGCTGCTTCCTTACCTGACCCCGGTGCAGCGACGTCACCACCCTGCCCTGCAGCCTCCCGTTCCTTCCTTTTCCTGATCCTCTCCTTCTTTGCCCTGATCTTCTCCATCTTTCTTTCAACGGCATCATCTCCCCTGTCCCCCGGCTCATCCTTCACCGAGCCCTTCAGCTCCTCAACCTTCTCCCGTGCAGCTTTCGTCTTCTCCTTTTCGGCCTGTGCCTCCCTTATCTCCCTGATAGTGTTCTCAATCCTCTTGTTTACCGTGTCAAGCAAAGCTCTGGCCTCCTCTTTAGCCTTCGCCACAATCTCCTTCCTCTCTGCCCTGGCCGCCTCAAGCTGCTCTTCATACCGCTCCAGATCTTTCTCCAGCTTCTTTTCAAGCTGCCTGATGCTTTTCCGCTTGCGGTCCCAGTAATGCTTGTCCCTTATAATATCCTTCAGGTGCCTGTCAAAGTTGATATGGTCCTCCCCCACCCGGTCCGACGCGGCCTGCAGTGTCTCCTCCGGTATGCCTGTCTTGCGGGCTATCTCGAAGGCAAACGAGCTGCCGGGTTTACCTGTCTCCAGCCTGAAGAGCGGCTCCATAACACCTGTGTCGAACATCATGGCGCCGTTGATAATACCAGGCGTTGACGCCGCAAAATGCTTCAGGTTGGTGTAGTGGGTGGTTATAACCCCCCAGGTGCCCCTGCGGTTCAGCTCATCCAGAATTGCCTCTGCAATTGCGCCGCCTATCAGCGGTTCGGTGCCGGCGCCGAATTCGTCAATCAGGATGAGGGTTTGGGGACCGCTTTCGCGGATGAAATGTTTCATGTTCAGAAGGTGTGAGCTGTAGGTGCTCAGGTCGTTCTCTATGCTCTGCTCATCGCCAATGTCAATAAAGATTCCCTCAAAAATGCCCGCCTCCGAGTTCTCCGACATTGGCACCAGCATGCCGCACTGCAGCATGTACTGCAGCAGTCCCACCGTCTGCAGGCAAACGGACTTTCCTCCTGCATTGGGTCCGCTTATCACCAGTATGCGGTTTTTATCGTCCAGCTCAATATCGAGCGGCACGGTCTCTCTTTTCTCTCTTGACAGTGTAAGCCACAGCAGAGGGTGCAGGGCCTGTTTCCATTTCAGGACGGTTTCACGGCGAAACACCGGCTTTATTCCGCCCACCTTTTTTGCAAAAAGAGCCTTTGCCCTTATGAAATCAACAAGTCCGAGATACCTGAACACCTCCAGCAGCTCATCCAGGTAGGGCCGCAGCGCATCTGCAAACTCTTTCAGTATCCTGTTCACCTCCCTGCGCTCGGCATACTCCAGTTCCCTTATCTCGTTGTTCAGCTCCACCACCTCGGCCGGCTCTATATAGGCGGTTTTCCCGGTGGCAGACTCGTCATGCACAAAACCCTTTATCTTTCGCTTCATGGAAGCGTTAACGGGTATCACCAGCCTTCCGTCCCGCAGGGCAACACCGGCATCAGGCTCGGCCAGCCCTTCACCCTGGGCCTTTTTCATTATCGCCTGAATTCGTTTGGATACCGAGGACTGCTTATCCGCTATCCCTCGCCTTAGGTTAAGCAGCTCCGGAGAAGCGTTGTCTTTTATCCGGCCCTCTTTTGTCAGGAGCGCAGCAAGCCGGTCCTTCACAAATTTTGGCACTTCAGCATTGACAGCCAGGCTTGTCAGTGCGGGATAGCTTTCGGCATTTTTGCCCCTGAACCAGTTGATCAAGCCCCTCGCCGTATCGAGCGAACGTTTGAGTTCAAACAGCTCTCCCGCCTCCATAAAGGTGCCCTCCACCCTCAGCTTTTTCAGTCCGGGTGTTACATCGTCAATATTGCCCAACGGGAAATCATCGGCAAAGAGGAGTATATGCCTGAACTCCGCAGTCTGTGTCAGCCTCAGGTCAATATCCTCAAATGATGTGAGGAATCCCATTGCCGACACGTGCTCCCTTCCCAGGCTGCTGATGCACAGCCCTGCCACCATCTCGCGCACGGCGGCAAAACCGGTCTTCTCATCAAAACTTGGTGGGTATATCATCAATATTCCTTGAGTTTGCAAAAAGTTGCCGCCCCCGGGAGCGTTTGAAGCAGTTATATCATCACTCTTCCTTTGGTGCTGCAAAGTTAACAGGATTAGGAGAGATTATGAACAGTGCCTCAAATTATTGCGTGCCACACTTGTGGCCTAGCCCGAAAAAGTTTATTTTTGTGCGGCTTGCAACCCGGAAGCCAGCCCTTAACAAATTGAATATTTT
>SLOE01000098.1 GCA_007132715.1 Bacteroidales bacterium | reverse complement strand
TAACAGGGACAGCAAAAAGATCGTCACCGCGATGGGTAACAACGTGATGACGGTACTGGGCACCGACCTGCTTATAGCCCTGGCTATACTGATCTGACCGGCAGGGGGCGCGGCACACTGCCGGCAACACACTTTCGGCGACAAGCTGCCGGCACCACACTTTCGGCAACACACTGCCGGCACCACACTACCGGTGACACACTACCGGTGACTCATTTCCGGTGGGGCGGCTGCTCACGTTTTACCGCCCGGGTGCCAATTCCGACCGTTCGTCATTTCCGTTCCCCGAAATATTGTTTTAGCCGCCGGTTCTTCATAACTTAATATAAACAAAACATCAGTTATGAAGAACTTGATCTTATCTGCGGCTATTGCCCTGATCCTGCTGCCCGCCTCAAACGGAGCAGAGGACGGCGGAGCACCTGTGCAGGTGTCCGTTTCAATACCGGACCTGTCGCCTGCAGCGGGTGATGACCTGGTACTGACCTTCCATCTTGACTGGGAGGCCCCCTTTTATTCCGCTTTCGCGGAAATATACTTCGACGCTTCCGTGCTTGAATTCATCTCCGTAACCGGCGGGTTGCTGTGTGAGGGGGGACTGGCAATCGGTGGCTTGCTGGCGGAGGGTAAGGCGGGAATCTCGGTAACACGTACTGTACCTGCTGAGTACCCTTCCTCAGGACCGTTAATGGAGGTAACCTTCAGGGTTGCCGCCCGGGCGCCGGCAGGTGTGACCTCAATATCGATATCCGGTCTCTTTATCGTCGATGAAGAGGGCCTGGCAACGATCGCCGACGTATCCTCGCCTGTTGAGGCGGAAATAGCTGCGACGGTGTCGTATATCAGACTTGTCATGGATGATGAGGTGCAGGTAGAGGAGGGTGAGCTGTTCACGGCGGGGGTCTCACTGTTTGCATCTGGACTGGATGCGGAAGATATATCTGTATGTGAAATAGGGGTGAGCCCCGTATGCAGCGATCCTGACGGATGGGATGAAGAGTTATGGATTGAGGCTGAATTCATCGGCATGGATGAGGAGGGCAACCTTGAGTTTTCGGCCGAAATAACCTTTATGAGGCCTGCCGGAGAATGGTATGTGGCGGTAAGGGCATCGCTGTGCGGGGAGGATTTCGTGTATGGCGGGACGGGAGGTGTCTGGGATGGTGACGGGAACAGTTGCGGTGAACTTGAGATTTTGCCGCGGCCCCCATACAGGTATGTTATCGCCGGATGGGATTTCGACGGTGAGTCGCTGATGGCTTCTGCCGCGGTACCTGCAAATAAGGAGGCTTTGTTCGGTGTTGCGGGCGCGAATATCACCGGTTTTGTGTCAGGGTACA
The DNA here is from genome assembly GCA_007132715.1 of Bacteroidales bacterium. Classification (GTDB taxonomy): domain Bacteria; phylum Bacteroidota; class Bacteroidia; order Bacteroidales; family PUMT01; genus PXAP01. The sequence continues at coordinate 5,872 of SLOE01000098.1, read as the reverse complement.
GTGGATATGCCGCCAGGTCCATCGGATGGGACGGAGGAGGTGACGGGTCAAAATACTGGTTTACCGAGATATCGACCCTGGGATTTGCCATGCTCGAGCTCTCCTCCCGGCAGTCCGGTTCCCCCACAGGTCCCCGCTTCTTCTCGGTCGAATACAGCCCCGACGGTATCGAATGGGTAGCCGTCGACGGGGGCTCCGCTGAAGTGGGGGGCTCGTGGAGCACGGGGGTAATCCACAGGCTGCCCCTGCCTGCAGCGGCAGAGGACCTGGAGAGCCTGCTTATCAGGTGGGTGATGTCGTCGGAAGAGTCCATAAACAGTAGCAGCACCGGGTCGTCTGGCACAAACCTCATTGATGATGTTTATATTACCGGCATCAATCCCGAGCCGACAATGGTGACGGTCTATCCGGGTGATGCCAATAACGACGGGGTGGTGAATGCCGACGATGTGCTGCCGCTCGGGGCTTTCTGGCTGACCGCCGGTCCCCCGGCCAGTTGGCAAAACACGCTGTTTCTGCCACGTACTGTCGAGGCATGGATCCCTGCCGCTGCCACATGGGCCGATACCAACGGCGACGGTGTGGTCGACCACCGTGACCTGGTGATGGTAGGTCTCCATTACGACAAAAGTGTCTCTTCGCATAACAAGGATACCGCTGTGCCGCTTTCGGTCCTCGAAGTGAATGCGGGCGACCATGACGGTACCGTAACGGTCGGTATTTTTGGTGAGGGACAGGTACATATGCGTGGTGTGGCCTTCAGTGTTACGGTGGAGGGTATACCTGACGGCATGTGGGACATAGCTGAACCGTTTACGGCCCTTCACGGTGGCCACCGGGTTGGGGGAGGGCTTTCTCCACCGGGTCAGGATGATATACTGTCATTTGTGCACAGGGACGGAAACCTGCTTGAGGCAGCATTCGTGCTGAAAGGGGAGGGAGCGGACCGGCATGGGGGACTGCTGGGCGGGTTCAGTGTTGAGGTGGGGGACTGGAAAGGGGAGTTTAAAGTTGTTCTCAACAGGTTGACCGTTAGCTGCAGTGAACATCTTGCGGGAGTTGCACGAAAGGGGACTTTGTCGGTTACAGAACCGTTGTCCGTTCCCGGGCTGCGTCCTGATAGGGGCGGGGGACTGCTCCCGGGGTATCCCAACCCGTTCTCAGGTGACCTGGTTATACCTTTTGTGATTGAAGAGGCCGGCGAAGTATCGGTCGATATACTGTGCGTGCAGGGAAGAGTCGTAGGAAAGGTTTTCAGCGGTTTTCTCGGGGCGGGAAGCTACAAAAGGGTGTTTGACGGCTCGGTGCTTGCGCCCGGGGTCTACCTGTGCAGGCTTGCCGTATCCGGCCGCACAATTGGAGTTATGAGGGTGGTGCGCACCGGCAGGGGCAACTGAACCCCCTGCTGCTGAAATTTCTACCGGTGGATGTTTCGGTAATGATGCAGGTGGTGCGCACCGGCATGGGAAACTGAACGTGCTGCTAATGATGCCCGACGGTCTACTTCAGTATCATTTTATAGACTATCTTTTTGTCTTTGAAAGCAGGTTCAATGAGCCCCAGCACTATAAGGTTGACCAGGATGGTGCCCGCCTTGCGGTTGTTGATCTTTGCTATCCGCTGGAATGTGGACATTGATATGGTCTCGTTCTGCCTCAGGTGATCGAACAGTATCTTTTCAGCGTCAGAGTACCTTACCAGTGTGCCTCCCGGACGGCTGCGCCTTTTCCATACCCTTATCATGACCTGGTTGGCAAGGATGTTCTCGTCCCTGACCCTGATATATGCCAGCCATTTTCCGTCATCAGAACGGGCAAAGTGGGGCGGCGAGCTGCTCTTTTCTATCTTCACCTCAAGAACGGTCCTGCCGTCTGCCTGCCACTGCCTGGTTGTGAAATCCACCTCCGGCTTGCAATGCATTCCGGCTGCCGCCTCAAGCATGTAGTACTCCTCGTCGGAACGCACTCCTGCTATCCTACCGTTATCCTTTACGCCTACAAGGAGGATGCCGCCTCCCGTGTTGGCAAAAGCCGAGAGGGTGCGGGCGATCTTCTTTGAATCGGATATCTCGAACTTGAAATCGAGGTGCTGTCCTTCACCTTCTGCTATGAGATTTTTCAGGTATGGATGCATTGCTTAAGGTTTTATCCCTGTTTCCCGTTGCCGCTTTCTGCGAGGTCACTCAGCAACTGTCTGACACTTTCGACCGAGTCGGTGTAGTACCTGGCTTTGGTTGATTTGGTGCCCACCTTGATGGTTATGGCCTCGTCGGGCATGGCCCCGAAAGTGTACTCGTCGGTCCAGTCGTCACCAATTGCCATGATATAGTCGTACTCCTCCTTTGCAAGTTGCTGAGCCGCGGCCCGGCCCTTGTTGATCCCGGAGTTCTTGACCTCTATCACCTTGTCGCCGTCCATGATCTCAAGGTTGAGATTTGACACCAGGTCCCTCAGCTCCTCCTTGAGCTCCCAGGACCTTATCTCGCCCAGGTCGGGATCGGAGTGGCGGTAGTGCCAAACAAGGGAATAATTTTTCTCCTCAAGCAGCGACCTTGGCGTACGGTCAACGTAGAAGCTGATGGTGGGCCTTATTATCTCCATCCACTCCTTGTCTATCTGCTCTATCATCGACCAGTCCTCTCCCTGTTCCCTGATCCAGACCCCATGCTCGGCTATGAATGTTATTCCGTCAAACTCATCAAACCACTTGCCCAGGGTCTCCTTGTCCCTTCCGCTGATTATCACCACATGATTATTTTTATCGGTAACGAGTGACCTGAGTATGGAGTACAGCTCCTCGTCGGGCATTGCCTTCTGGGGGTCATTGTGAAAACCGGTCAGCGTTCCGTCATAATCGAGGAAGATTACCCTGTTGCCTGCATCTGAATATTTTTTGCAGAATCCTTCCGAGATGGTTTTGGAGACCTTTCTCGTGAGGCTGGTGGCCTGCAGCTCCTTGACATTTTCGAGGCTGTTCAGTATATCGCCCGCCCACTTGTCCTCGTTATATACCTTCAGCCTCTTCTGCAGGGTGTCCAGCCTCTTTTTCTGTTCCCCGGGTGCCATGCCCAGGGCTTCGCCAATGGCCGAGGCTACCTCATAGTTGCTGTAAGGATTGACCAGAATTGCTTCGCTCATCTCCTTAGCGGCGCCTGCCATCTCGCTAAGTATAAGCACTCCCGTTCCTTCAGTGCGGGCGGCAATGTACTCCTTTGCCACCAGGTTCATACCGTCGCGCAGGGGAGTGACAAGTGCGATGTCAGATATCGTGTAAAGCTCTGTCATCTCATCCCTTGCTACGGGCCGGTAGTAATAGAGCACCGGCATCCAGTTGAGAGTGCCGAACTCTCCGTTTATACGGCCTACCAGCTCTTCAACAAGCCTTCTCTGCTCCTGGTATTCGGCAACGATCTCCCTTGACGGGATAACGAACAGGGCAAGACTGACCTTTTCCAGGTAGCCTGGGTTACTGGACAGGAAATCCTCGAATGCTTCAAGCCTCTGCGGTATGCCCTTCGCATAGTCGAGCCGGTCGATCGAAAGGATGATCTTCCTGTCACCGTTATCACCACTGCCCCGGCCGAAAAGCCTTCCGAATCCATCTGTTCTGTTGCCGTTTGGCGACAGGAGATCGCCAACATCCTTACTTATCCTATCGAAATCTATTCCCATGGGAAAGTTGTCGATCTTGACAACCCGTTCATCTATCTTGAAGGTATTGAGGATATTGTCATAGCCCAGCAGCCTTCTTACACAGCTCATGAAATGCCTCTCATAGTCGAAGGTGTGAAACCCTATCAGGTCGGCTCCCAGCATTCCTTCGAGAAGCTCCTGGCGCCAGGGGAAGATCCTCATTACCTCGAATGACGGGAAGGGGATGTGCATGAAGAAACCGATCGATATGTCCGGCTTTCTCTCTCTTATCATCGCGGGAAGAAGCATCAGGTGGTAGTCGTGTATCCATATCTTGTCACCCTCCCCGGCTACCTCTGCAACGATCTCTGCAAATTTTTCATTTACCCTGCGGTATGCTTCCCAGTATCGGGGACTAAAATCGCTGTACTGGGAGAAGTAATGGAAGAGCGGCCAGATGGTCTGGTTGCAGAACCCGTTATGGTGATCGTTTATCTCTTCGGGCGACAATTCCAGGGGATGGCAGTTCTTCTCACGGTACATACTGTGTACCTTTTTCATCCCCTCCTCATCGAGCTCGACGGACTCATTACCGGTCCATCCTGCCCAAATGCAGCGGCTGTACTTTGAAAATGCATTCAGGCTTCCTGATATGCCTCCCGTCTTTTCGGTCAGCGCAGGTTTACCATCCTTTTCGGTGATCTCGTAGGGCAGTTTGTTTGAAACTATGATAAGTTTGCTCATATCTCTGTTTTTATAAGATTATCAGTTTATTGACGGTGCTGTTGAAAAAAAATGATATTAAGCCGGGCCAATTTGCACCGTTGAGTTGGTTTTTCTTTGCATATTGTTTTATTTTAACCCTTTAAAGGTCATAGTTGTCTGTAACTTGCACCAATTGTTACAGGGGTAATGAACTTGTTAAATTATAAAATATATATGCAAAAGTACAGTTTTGACGCGGTAATTTTTGATCTGGACGGGGTGGTAACACAAACTGCCCTTACCCACGCCATGGCATGGAAGGACATGTTTGATGATTACCTGCGGGAAAGGGAAAGGAGATATGATGAACCTTTCAGGGAGTTTACGCATGCCGGCGATTACCTGCCGTATGTTGACGGTAAGCCCCGTTACAAAGGCGTGGAATCATTCCTTAAATCCAGGGGAATAGACATCCCATTCGGCTCTCCCGAAGATGATACTTCGATGGAGACCTGCTGCGGACTGGGAAACAGGAAAAACGATGCTTTTAATGAGATACTTGAGAGGGAAGGTGCAAAAGTATACGAATCGACCGTTGAGCTGATAAAGGAGCTTAAGAACGCAGGGATAAAGCTTGGGGTGGCATCATCCAGCAAAAACTGCAAGCCTGTGCTTGAGTCGGTCAATCTTCTTGATTATTTCGAAACGCGGGTTGACGGGGTGGTTTCGGCTGAACTGGGACTGCAGGGTAAGCCCGAGCCCGATATTTTTACGGTTGCAGCCGATAACCTGGGCGTGGCATATGACCGGTCGGTAGTGGTTGAAGATGCCGTATCGGGGGTGCAGGCCGGCCGTAAAGGCAATTTTGGTTTTGTGTTAGGCGTGGCCCGGGAGAACAACATCATGGAGCTTCGCACTAACGGTGCCGACATTGTGGTGGAGGACCTGGAGGAGCTCGGGGGTATGGCGGGGATAGAGGAGTGGTTCCGGCACGGTCTCAGGGAGGATATGTGGAGGCTGACCTACAGGGACTACGATCCGGTGAGGGAGCGTTCACGCGAGGCACTGATGACGATTGGTAACGGGTATTTCGGAACCCGCGGGGCCATAGAGGAGCTTGATGCCAACCCGGTCAACTATCCGGGCACTTATATGGCCGGATGTTTTAACAGGATGGAGTCGGAGGTGGGCGACAGGACCGTGGTGAACGAGGATTTTGTGAATGTACCGGACTGGCTTTTGCTGACCTTCAGGATTGACGACGAAAGGTGGTTCAATCCCAACAAGACCGAAATCGTGGAGATGGAAAGGTCGCTCGATCTTCGAAACGGACTGCTCGTGCGGAGACTTGTGGCAGAAGATGAGCAGGGGAGGGAGACCCTGATCGAATCGCGGCGGATGGCAAGTATGGATGACCGTTACCTCGCGGCTGCCGAATACGTGGTGACACCGCTCAACTATTCTGCCAGGATCACCATCAGGTCAGGAATGAATGCAGACGTGATAAATGACGGGGTGAAAAGGTACAGGCAGCT
>SLOE01000048.1 GCA_007132715.1 Bacteroidales bacterium | reverse complement strand
GCATAGGAGTCATACCTGCTGAATTTACTGACCTTACAGACCTGGAGCCAGGCAGACTATATTATGTCAGGGCTTATGCAACTAACATAGCAGGAACAGGATACGGTGAAACACGAACTTTCCGGACGAACAACATCATAACTGCAATTGCAGAGGGTAACGGTTCTGTCAGTCCCGAAGGTGAGTCTGTTATGGCCTGGGAAGATTCTATTGAGTTTTTATTATCGCCTGGCCCCGGTTTTATTATAGATGATGTAACCCTTAACGGAGTAAGTGTCATTGAACAGGTTGCTTTTGAAGGGAACATTGGGCAATTCATGTTCGTGAATATTGTTGAGGGTGAACAGACCCTTATAGCAAGCTTCATAACCAAACCTTTAGTTAAAACTTCAGCAGTTCAGGAGATAACTCAAACCACAGCAACTTCAGGCGGAGAAGTTACTGAAGACGGTGGATCGCCTGTAACTGGATATGGTGTTGTCTGGAGCAAATCAGAAAATCCCACTGTTGATACCAACGAAGGCCTGACTATGGACGGAAGCGGGACAGGTACCTTTATCAGCACCCTTGAAGATCTTGATCCAAACAGCGCTTACTATATCCGGGCATATGCAACGAACAAGGCCGGAACATCTTATGGTAATCAGTTGCTCTTCAATACATTGCCCGAACCGATCCTGCCTTCTTTGACAACAGTCCCGGTAACCGGCATAACAACCTCAGAAGCAGTTTCAGGAGGTATAATAACAGATGAAGGGGGCAGCCAGGTTACAGCCAGGGGTGTCGTATGGAGTACTACAACTAACCCCGTAATTGGTAATAATGAGGGCATCACAATTGACGGTGACGGAACAGGCGAGTTTTCAAGCGAAATAACAGGGCTGGACCCTGTTACCAGCTATTATGTCAGATCCTATGCAACCAACAGTACCGGAACGGCTTATGGAGACCAGGTAAGGTTCAGTACCTATGATGATGTGGTGGAAGATCTTGAGGGGAATATTTATTATACTGTAATTATAGGCGACCAGGAGTGGATGGCCGGTAATTTAATGGTTACCCGTTACAACGATGGCAGCTCCATACAGGCAGACCTCAGCAATGCTGAATGGCTTGCCACAACAGAGGGTGCATACGCGGTATATTCGCACGACGGTATCGAGGGTATCTACTCTGAAGAGGAGATGCTGGCTGCATACGGAGCTCTTTACAACTGGTATGTAATAGAAAGCCGCAATATTTGCCCTGAGGGCTGGAGAGTACCGGGCGATACCGACTGGTCTCAACTTACCGATTATTTAACATCAACCTTCCCGGCAGTTAATTCAAATAACGTAGGTAACTACCTGAAATCATGCCGGCAGGTTGATTCTCCGCTTGGAGGAGTATGTGCAGTTGATGAACACCCGCGATGGGACTATAATGACACCTTCTATGGAACAGACGATTTCCGGTTTTCAGCTCTACCGGGAGGAATGCGGGATGAGAACGGAAATTACTCGCTGCTGGGAAGTGCAGCTGGCTGGTGGACCTCCTCGGGCCTCTCCGAATTTGACGCCCTGGGCAGAAGTCTGGGTGGTACAGGTGTTGTAAACAGGTTTATGGCTGACAAGTCCAGGGGATTCTCAATCCGTTGCATAAAAGGAGAATACGAACATATTGCTGAAACAACCACAAGATACTCTGAAAGCTTTGATTTGGACGGTGAAAGAGGATGGGCGTTCCTCTCTGAAAATACAGATGTAGAAGTCGTCAATAACGAGATGGTTATCTCGTCTGATGATGACCATCTTACCTTCATGTTGCCACTTGAAGCAACCAGGGATGATTTCTCTTTCAGGATCAATCCGGGCAGTTTGTTTGAGGGACTTGACGGAGGAGGCTTTGGTCGCATTGGCTTCAATTCGATGACTGCAATTATGTTCTCATCCGACACTATTGAGCTTGTTTATACCCCTGATATAGTATCATACTCCGAACCGGAAATGATCAGGCTGGGCGCAATCAAATTACCGGATGTAACTGAAAGCATACAGATGACCGTCTCCAGATCAGACCATAACGAAATGATTATCAGCGCATGGGTAAATGACATGGTGTTTTGCCACGGAGTTATTGGAAATGTTGATGAAGGATTATTTCAGGGCCAGATGGCTATGTTTATAGACAGGGAAGCTGATTATCCAGGACTAATGACATGGTCTCTTGATGACATAGAAGTAGACTACAATCCGTTTGTGTCTGAAGCGGGATACTTCTACGACACATTTGAAAACGTAAATAATCCCTGGTTAAAGGGTGGGGATGCTGATGAACGTGCACAAGGAATAACAATTTCGGACAACAGGCTGAATTTCAATCTTACGGCAATTGACGAATATAAAGATCTTGCGGTATTGTCACCCGTGGGCCCTGTCGGGGACTTCACTTTTGAACTCTCGGGTGGAGCAGGACTCTTACATACCTCCGAATTCGGGATCCTCAGGTTCGCTGATCACAGGAACTATATTATAACCTACATAGACGGTAATTATATATACCTGGGATACAGAACAGAATTAGAAGGGCATGTAAATTTTGCCTCTTCAGAGCTGATACCCGGCGAGACTTTGAATATCAGGCTGTCGGTACGTGAATCAGGTCCTGACCTGTATATGTACGTCTGGATAAACGATATACTGACAATTCACGGAAAGATCGAGGATGTGCCCGATAAACTCAGGTATGGTCATCTGCATGTCTCCTATTGGGGAGAAGACGAGATACATATTGATGCCTACCTTAACGATGCACTTATTCTTTTTGGCGACCACCTGGATGAGATAGATATTGATTTCACAAAACCGGGTGACGGCATTACCGACGTTGACGGCAACTTATATCCCACCGTCATCATAGGAGACCAGGAATGGATGGCCCGGAATTTAATGGCTACCCGTTACAGTGATGGCAGCTCCATACCAGCAGACCTTAGTGATGTTGAATGGGAGTCAACAAGAGAGGGTGCGTATGCAGTATATCCGCACGATGGTTTAGAGGGTATCGGCTCTGCAGAGGAGATGCTGGATGCGTACGGGGCACTATATAACTGGTACACAATTGAAACCGGGAACCTGTGCCCGGATGGATGGAGAGTGCCGTCGGACGAGGACTGGACAGAGTTAATTGATCATGTGGCTGCCCAGGGCTTTCCCAATGAATGGGAGAATCCGGATGGAGCCGGCAATGCTTTAAAATCCTGCCGCCAGGTCGACTCTCCTCTTGAGGGTGAGTGCAGTACTACAAGTCATCCTCGCTGGGACGCCCACGAAACACACTACGGCACTGATGTTTTTGGCTTTTCTGCCCTTCCGGGTGGCTCCCGTATATTCACTGGTAGTTTCGAGGGAATCGGCAACGGACGCTGGTGGTCATCTACTGAGGACTCAGCCACAGATGCCTGGGTCCGGGCAGTAAACAGTAACGGCGGTGCTGTGGCTGTTACCGAAAGCAATAAGGCGAACGGGTTCTCAGTCCGCTGCATAAAAGGGGAACCCGATGAGCCACCGGTTTCTTTGGGTAATGTGCGTGTAAGCGATGCCGACTTTGCCAATGCCACGCCCTCCGGCATGAATGCCCTGGCTGTTCACAACGAAAATGTTTACGTGGTATGGCAAGATGAGAGGGAAGGAAAGGATAATGTTTATTTTTCGAGGTCAGACAACAATGGCTTTGATTTTCATCCGGCTATAGCCCTTTACTATGGTCCTGAAGATGTTAATAACATATGGCCATCGATCGCGGTGAATGAAGATGGCGTTATCTATGTCTCCTGGGTTTCGCTTACAGCTGAAGGGGAAGACCAGAACTATGATATAATGTTAAGCAGGTCAGTTAACGGCGGAGTCTCTTTCGAGACTGCAGTTGAGCTGACTGCCGGAGGCTCGAACGTATTCCCGGTTGTTGCCGCCCATGGCGATAATGTATATATTTTCTACACCCGAGCTATAGACTATCCTTGTGCGGACTATTTCCTGGTCCGTTCAACCGACAGGGGCGTAAACTTTGAAGCTCCCTTACAGGTCAATGATGAACCGTGTACCGGGGCGATAAGATTTGAAAACATGACTGCCATGTCGGTAAACGGTACCGGCAGTATATTTCTCACCTGGATTGACGGCAGACGAGAAACGGGCAACGGAGATATTTTCTTCGCCAGGTCTGATGATGGCGGACAAACCATTGGTACCAATGTCATGGTAAATGATATCAACTCTCCCGGCGCCGACAGCCAGCAGTATGATCCAGCAATCACAACCGGGTCTGACGGCACGGTTTACATCTCCTTTACACAATTGGCCCATGAAGAAGATGACTGGGATAATAACAGGGTCTACCTTGCCGTATCATCAGACGGCGGAGCAAGCTTTGCTCCCGAGGCCCTGGTCGCGGGTTATGACCAGACGATCAGGTACCATGACATAAAAGCAGGACCGGATAATATGCTGAGTGTGGCTGTATGCGGCCAGTTTAGCCAGGGCCAGGGCACATACCTGTTGCAATCAAATGACGGCGGGGCTACATTCTCTGATCCTGCACCACTCAGTGATGTTTTCAATTATTTTGCTAATAGAGTACATATTGATATTGCGCCTGATGGCGAGGTATGCGCTGCATGGATTGATCACCGTCTTGGATGGGAAAATCGCAACGTCTTCTTCATGAGGGGCGAGGCCACTTTTGAACAGCAGTTCGGGGGAGGTACAGGAACGGAAGGCGACCCCTATATTGTCCTGACTGCTCACCACCTTGACCAGGTAAGGAATTTCCCCTGGGCGCATTTCAGGCAGGAGGCAGATATCGATCTTGGTATTGAACCATATAATGACTGGGAAAACGGAGGCTGGATGCCGATCGGGAACAGCTCAATAACCTTCACAGGCAGTTATAATGGTTCCGGACATACAATCTACAACCTGATGATCAACCGTACGGATGATGAACATACAGGTCTGTTCGGATACACTGTGGATGCGATGATCCACAACCTGAATATTGAAAATGCAAATGTAAACGGGGGCAGCAGAACAGCGATACTTGCGGGATATAGTGAAAACTCAGAGGTGATGAATGTTCATGTTGCAGGCCAGGTTGCGGGTGTTGACTGGGTGGGCGGTATTGCCGGCCGCAGCACGGGATCAAGGGCTGCTATCCTGAATTCCTTCGCAAATGCTGAAGTTACCGCTTCGGGCGAATATATCGGGGGACTTGTTGGATTTAGCGACTTTGATGCTCAAGTAAATGGGTGCTATTCAACCGGAACTGTTTCAGGAAATCATGCAGTCGGAGGCCTTATCGGATGGCACGGCGGCGGATCACAAACATTCAATTCATATTCAGTCTCCCAGGTGTCAGGCATGAATGAGGCAGGGGGACTCATAGGGCATAATGATGGTTATGTTCACAGTTGCTATTCTACCGGTACGGTCAGCGCTGAAACGGATGGTGGCGGACTTATCGGTATCAATACCGCAGATGTCTTTGCAAGCTACTGGGATATACAGACCTCAGGGATTGAATCCAGCCAGGGCGGACTTGGAAGGAACACAGCTGAAATGACAGTCCAGGGTAACTTTGCAGGCTGGGACTTTAATGAAACATGGAGTATCGAAGAGGCACAGACCTATCCCTACCTGCAATGGCAGGCTGAACCCGGAGAACACAACTATGCAGATGTTGAGATAGCAGATATTGTAAAAAGCACCTTCAACCTTTACTGGCAGGGACTCAAAACAAACAATATAGGCCTGACTGCACAGGCGGCGGCGGACCAGACAACAGTTAGCTGGAGCAATTTCGCGTGGCGTGAGATGTCAGAGGAGCCAAGGACTGAATGGAACAATGATCCTGAATATCAAAATGCAGATATGACCCTGAGCACCTGGAACAGCATGTACAATTTGATTGGGAGGGTTAATAACCTGCTTCACTTGATAATCGAAGATGGTGCAGAGGTGGGTGCAGCCGGCGAAGATAGAGAAATGGTGCTGGCCACGTTGTACCTGAAGCGTGGACTGGCTCTCGGGCAGCTCGGGATGGTGTTCGACCAGGCTTTCATACCAATGCATACCGATGATCCGCAATCCCTCACACTACGACCATGGAACGAGGTAATAGAAGCCGGTATTGCAGATCTGGTAAATGCAATTACCATTGCTGACGCAAACACTTTTGTATGGACTGAGGATGCCTTGCCTGGTATCGTGGCCGATAACACATTTATCCGGCAACTTGCCAGCTCTTATGCAGCTCGCTTTCTGGCACTGGGGGCGCGGACAAAAGCAGAGAATGATGTTCTGGGATGGACGAGTCTGTACGACTGGTCAGATGTGCTTGACTTCACATCCGGCGGCTTGACGGTCGACTATGCTCCCATGGGTGACGGACTGCCCTGGGACGGAGGAAGATGGTTTGACCTTAACATCAAGTACCTGCGCCAACCGGGATGGGGCCGGGTAGATATGCGTGTGATAAACCTGCTTGATCCTGATGCACCGGTAAGATATCCCACCGACGGGTATGGTATGCCTCTTGATCCCCCGCAGATACATGACGGTCTTATGCCGGGTGAATCGGTCTCAAATGATGAAAGATTCCTTACCGATTTTCAGTTCCTGTCACACAATAATTTCCAGCCCGCCAGGGGCGGATGGCACTTCTCACACTACCGTCACAGCCGGTATGACGATCCTCCCACAACAAACAGCGAGGGTTACCTGATGGGCGAATCGCAGGGGCCGTTGTTTGAGCTGAGGGTCTATGACAACGAACTAATGAAGGCCGAGGCTCGTGCCCGTACAGGAGATCTGCCGGGTGCGGCAGCTATTCTCAACGACCTTTCGAACCCGCGTAAATCGAGGGGCAGCCTGCCCGATGTCGATGCTAATGAAGAGGCAGTGCTCGATGCCATATTCTATGAAAGATACATCGAACTGTTCCACAACGGCTGGATGATACACTTTAATGATATGAGGCGTACAGATATGCTGCAGCGTGGCACCCCGTTACATTTCCCGGTTCCTGGCCGGGTTCTGCAGGAAAGAGCAATCGAGCTATACACTTACGGTGGAAGGCAGAATGCCGACGGTATCAACACTTCCGACGGCGGCGCCTGGATCGAGCCACACTACCACTTCGGCACTCTTGACCTCCAGGTTCAGGGCTTCGGATACACCGATCCGGAAGAAGGCGTATACTTCCCCGGAAGGGGTATTGAAGTAGAGATATATGCATTCTCAAACCCCGGATCGGTATTTGAGAAATGGACCGTTAACGCAAGTGAGTTTACTGAAAACCCGATATCTTATTTCTTCGAAGGAGACGCAACATTAGTGGCTCACTTCATTGAAACTCTGGAACCTCAGTACACGCTTACGGTTTCCTCTTCGATCCCTGATCTTTCCAACATCTCCGCGCTGGTGGTTGACGATGTTCCGGCTTCGGTGCTCGACGAACGGTTCGAGGATCTTTCGGATTTCGTGATCGCCGGGGGAGGGCTTGTCGTCGTGGGTGGTGAGCAGAGCTATGATCTGGGCGAGTATAAGG
>SLOE01000018.1 GCA_007132715.1 Bacteroidales bacterium | reverse complement strand
GAAACGCTGACTGACAATTTTTCTTTCAGTGGTTCTGCGCTGGCACAGGCCGAATGGACTGAGCACAGGTTGTTGTATCTGACACCCCACCTGGAAGAGGATATGCACATATCGGGCGTGCCATCAGTAACGATAAGGCTTTCGGTTGACAGGCCGGCGGCAAACCTGTCGGTATGGCTTGTTTCATTGCCATGGAATGAAGGGAGGAATGCCCGGATTACCGATAACATCATCACACGTGGCTGGGCCGACCCCCAGAACCGTAACTGTATTATCGAAAGTGAACCCCTCGAACCGGGTAAATTTTACGATGTTTCGTTTGACCTTGAACCGGACGACCAGGTTGTCAGGGCAGGCCAGCAAATAGGGCTGATGATCTTTTCGAGCGACAAGGACTTCACCCTGTGGCCTGATCCCGGTGCACAAATAACTGTTGATCTGGATAGCACAACTCTCAGGTTGCCCGTCGTAGGAGGGGGAGAGACGATAAGATTTAAAAAACCTGGCCCGCCCGAAGTACCAGGCGTGCCAGAAAATGCTCATACACCCGAAGAGATTTTATCCGGACACCCCCGCATACTCCTGTTTGAGGGCGAGGAGGAGCTAATTAAGAAATCTGTAGAGGCTAATCCGGTGTGGAAGGAGATGCACGAGGCAATAGTAAGTGAGAGTGACGCGATAATAAGCCTTTCCCCGGTGAAAAGGGAGCTGACTGGACGTCGGCTTTTGGGAAAGTCCCGGGAGGCCCTTAGACGTATATTTTATCTATCATATTCTTACCGTATGACCGGTGATAAGAAATATGCCGGGAGGGCCGAAAAGGAGATGCTTGCTGTAGCAGGATTCAACGACTGGAATCCCTCTCATTTTCTTGATGTTGCTGAAATGACGATGGCTATGGCAATTGGTTATGACTGGCTCTATCACGAACTCTCTCCCGGATCCAGGGAGATTATCCGGGAAGCCATTCTCAAAAAAGGTCTTAAACCATCATTTGACCCGGATTATAACTGGTTCCTGAATACGGAGCACAACTGGAACCAGGTGTGCAATGCCGGCATGACCTACGGGGCGATTGCTGTTTATGAATATTATTCCGAACTGGCCACTGAGGTCATTGACAGGGCATACAACACCATAACACTGGCAAAGGCTGACTATGAGCCGGATGGTGCCTACCCGGAAGGGTACGGATACTGGGGATACGGAACCTCCTTCAATGTGATGTTCCTCAGTGCGGTTGACAAGATATGGCCCGGCAGGTTCAACTATGATGACTATCCGGCATTTGTTGAGACCGGTAGTTTTGTTAAGAATATGCTTGCCCCATCCGGAAACTGCTTTAACTGGGGTGATAACGGTCCGTCCGGGCACCTTAATCCCGCGATGTTTTGGTTTGCGGAAAAGAACAACCGGCATTCGCTGCTGTGGATGGAGAAATTTTTCCTTGACAGGTATGAATCTTCCCGGTTTGTTAATGAAAGGCTGTTACCGGCGATAATGCTCTGGGGTAAGGATATTCCCTTTGGGGAGATAGTTGAACCGGATTACAGGTTATATGTCGCGCAGGGCAAAATGCCGCTGGCACTGATGCGCACATCGTGGACCGATCCCAGTGCAATTTTCCTCGGGTTTAAAGGGGGCTCACCGTCGGTGAATCACGGGCATATGGATGTTGGCTCTTTTGTTTTTGAGTCAGAAGGGGTTCGCTGGGGAATTGACCTTGGGGCACAGGGGTATCATTCACTTGAGTCACTGGGGATGAATATCTGGGGCACTGAACAGGATGCGGAGCGGTGGACCGTGTACCGCCTTAATAATTTCTCGCACAGCACACTAACTGTAAACGGTGAATTGCAGAGGGTTGACGGGTACGCAAAAATTGACCGGTATTCGGATGATCCCGGTTTCAGCTTCGGCATATCCGATATCTCATCACTTTACAGCACTACTCTTGAAGCGGTAACCAGGGGAGCGGGTATTGTGGACGGGAATTACGTGGTTATAAGAGATGAGCTCTCAACGGGAACGGATCCAGCTGTTGTCCGCTGGCAGATGCTTACCGGGGCGGATGTCACAATTACCGGAAACAATAGTGCGACTCTTGCCCTTGATGGCAGGACCCTTGACCTCAGGATTGACAGTCCCCGAAATGTCAATGTCACCACCTGGAGTTCACAACCCGGGACTGAATGGGATGTAGACAATCCGGGTACTATACTTGTAGGGTTTGAAGTTACGGTGCCCGCAAACTCCCGGGAGACATTAGATGTGAAATTTATCCCCGGTTCATCAGACACGGATGCCGGATTTGACAGGAACCTCGGGGACTGGTAATTTTTTTGATATATAATCATTCACATCCGCATGAACAGACATCCTATGCTGTTTCTGTTTCGTCGACTTTCCTGCAACGGCTCTGTCGCTTGCCGGAGAGGCCTTATGTGCAGTTCCTGCATTACAGGGATCAGATGCCCCTGATGCAGGAACTTTTCCGCTAACTGTATTCCGTTATCATCCTGAATATGGAATTTTTTATTCCAGGCGACAGGGTGTCAAGGTAGTGATCTTCAGTAAGGCATTTTATTTCATTGAACAGCAAGGGGTGTTTTTTAGCGATGCCGACAATTGTATTGAACGCTTGCCAGCGCACTGATGGCCGGCTGTTGATCTTTTCCCACATAGTTACGCACAGATCAAACAGGCAGCCTTCATCTTTTTCACTGATATCCATCTGCTGGAGGATCTTGAGCAGTTCACGCTGATGGCCGTCTCTTTTCGAAGGAATGGCGTCGATTATGGTCCTGATGTGAGGGCGGATGCGGGGGTCGTTCTCTTCCATGCAGCTCCACAATAACCATGCTGCCCGCCACGAGTAGGGCTGCTTGTCTGCAACAGCCAGCTGTATCGCTTCACCAAAATCGTCATTATGAGTGGCCAGATGATCTATCATCCCGGCCTTGTATGAGTGTGTGAGGATATGTTCGAGACGGGTTTCCATGATTCAATTGCAATATACGGAAAAAGCTATTCGTATTTAAGTGTGACGGCCGGGTTTGCTCCGGCGGCTTTAAAGGCCTGATAACTGACCATGAGCACGGCAATAATGTATGAAAAGACCGATGCAGTTACAAACACCATTGGCGAGAGGTTTATGCGGAATGCAAAATTCTCAAGCCAGCTTGTCATAAGGTACCAGGCTATAGGCCAGGATACCAGGGTGGCTATAATAAAGAGGCGGTTGATCTCTTTAAGCAGCAGCCACACCACTATACCTTCGGTTGCCCCGAAAACCTTGCGTATGCCAATCTCCCGGGTACGCTGCTCGGCCGAATAGGAGGAGAGCCCCAGTAACCCAAGTGAGGCAATTAGTATTGCCAGCAGGCTGAAGCCTGAAAACAGTATCCCGGCACGCCTCTCGTTACTGTACTGATCAGCCACCGAATCCTCAAGGAAGAAATAGTCAAATACCTGGTCGGGGACGAACTCATTCCACTTTTCTTCAACTGTTCTCAGTATTTCCCCGGGATTATGATCACCGAACCGTATTGAAAGGTACATATTGTTTTGCCCGAAAACTATAACAAGCGGACTGATCCTCTGATGAAGGGATTCATAGTGGAAGTCCTCTACCACACCAACTACGGTCCTCTCGTCGTTAAGGTTGACATATATCTTCTGCCCCAGAGGTGAACCATCGAAACCAAAACCCCGTGCGGCCGCCTGGTTTATTACTATTGCCGATGAATCTGAGGCATAATTCCTGTTGAAGTACCTGCCCTGGTCTATCCTGAGCCCGAGAGCCTTATCAAGGTCATATGATGCATGAAAGAAATTGTAGGTCTGCATGTCATCGGGCGGAGCACCCTCTTTTCGCATAATTGTATTACCTATTATGGTTGCAGGCAGGGAACTGGATCTTGCAACTGCTTCAATACCGGGAAGGTTGCGCAATTCGTCTTCGAAGGACTGTTGCTGAGCTGATGGCATAATATATGTCCTGTCGATGACCAGTGTATTTTGGGGATTGTACCCCAGATCCTTGTTCCGGATAAAGGATATCTGGCTGTAGACGACAAAGGTGGCGATCAGCAGTCCGATAGTGATAATGAACTGAAGGGTTACAAGGATACCGCGAAGAAGGCTGCTCTTCATACCCGAGCCTGACACTCCTTTGAAGATTACCATCGGATCGATATTTGCCAGGAAGAAAGCCGGGTAGCTTCCCGCTGCAAAACCCACAATCAGTATGATTGCCAGCAGCACGCCGGCGGTGACAGTTGCCGGCAGGGCTGACAGTGCGATCTGTTTCCCTGCTATCTTGTTGAATTCAGGCATCGCGATAATAACAATGACAATGGCTATCAACAGTGCCAGTGCTGAAAGCAGGATAGATTCTGTAAGGAACTGGCCGACCAGGCTCGACCGGTTAGAGCCCACAATTTTTCTTACTCCTACCTCCTTAGCTCTTTTTGCTGATCTTGCCGTGGCCAGGTTCATGAAGTTTATTGCTCCAATAATTATAATGAATAGAGCGATCAGCATTAATACATACACCATGGTGATATTGCCGCCAACCTCCATTTCAAATGGCATATCTGATCTGAGATGAATATCTGTAAGCGCCTGTGTGAAATAGTTGTAGCGATTGCCCAGATGCTCAAGCTCATCCATCGAGGCTCCCATTATCTCCTCGAAAACAGGTCCGGCATAGGTCGCGACCAGGTGCTCGAAGCGGTTATCTATATCTTTTGGATCGGTTCCCTCCTGTAACAGGATATATGTGTAATTGTTGTTTGATGCCCATGCGGGTGCCTGTGCCCATTGCATGCTGACAAAGGAGCAGACAATATCAAATTTAATATGGCTGTTCGAGGGTGGATCCTCAGCAATGCCAACTACCTGCCATTCCTGGTTGCCGGACCACTTCCGCACGCTTTTACCAACGGGGTCTTCGTTGCCAAAATATCTTTCTGCGGCGGACTGTGTCATGACGAGCTGGTTTGGAGCATTGAGGATGTTGTTGGGGTCGCCGCTTATCAGCCGGAAGCCGTTAAATAGCTGGAAGAATGTTGAATCTGCATAGATCAGGTTTTTTTCGATGAACATCCTTTCGCCGTAACGGATGTCAGGGTCTCCCCCAAAAGAGAAAATCCTGGTGTAGTTGAGTATGTCGGGGTATTGATCATACGAAACCGGGCCTATGGCATTATTGCTTATCGGTGCAAGCATCTCTGTATCCTGCAGTTTGGCGTCAAGGCAGATTCTGTAAATATTCTCTGCGTTCGGGTGAAATTTATCGTAACTGAATTCGTCTATGACGTACAGTATTATCATCAATGCGCTGGCAATGCCCACCGCCAGCCCAAACAGGTTTATAAGAGTGTAGCCTTTCTGTGCCAGCAGATTCCTGACCGAAACTTTGATGTTATTATAGAGCATCGTTGTGGTTGTTTAGAGGATAGGTTGTTGTTTGAAAAATAAGACGCCCGTACCATATGTTTTGTTACAAGCAAAAAGAAGATCATAGCTGATTTTTGTGAAATAATTGCCTGCATCCAATAATACCAGAGGAGAGTTCAAAACTTTGATTACTTAAACTAATTTTATACTTTTCCCATTGGGACAGGTGCTTTTATGCTCCTGACTTTAACTGTAATAAACCACATGCTATGTTGAAAGGAATATCACCACTTATAAGTCCGCGTTTACTCGAGGTCCTGGCCCGTATGGGCCATGGTGATGAGATCGTGCTTGCCGATGCCCATTTTCCCGGCGAATCTCTTAACAATCTTGTTGTCAGGGCCGATGGACTGCGTATTGCCGATCTACTTGAGGCAATACTTCCCCTGTTTGAGCTCGATGCTTATGTTGCGAACCCCCTGGTGATGATGGATGCCATAGAGGGCGACCAGCTTGATCCCCGAGTTGAAATGTCGTATATGGACCGGGTAATATTATCCAACCCGGGGGTGTCGTCACCGGAAAGGATAGAACGGTTTGCCTTCTATGAACGTGCAAAGAGCGCCTTTGCTGTGGTGATGACCGGCGAGACAGCAAAATACGGGAATATAATCCTTGTGAAGGGCGTTACCCCGGATTAGGATCATAAACGGCACCGGCAATGTTTACACCCACCGGCTGCTTTAACCCTGCATTACCCTGTATTAATCATGAACAATGTTTATGAGAGTATTGTTATATTATTAGTATTCTGAAACATTGTGATTAAGATATTGCAGTTGTGCAGAAAAGGATTGATAATTTAAAATCGTGTCGTTATGGATCTGGGTAAAAAGAAATGCAAACCTTGTGAAGGAGGTATCCCTCCTTTGAAGCCGGAAGAGATAGCAGAATATATTAAACATGTTCACGGCGACTGGAAGGTTACAGGGGATAAGAAAATATCGAAAGAGTATTCGTTTGTAAACTTCAAACACACGATGGATTTTGTGAATAAAGTAGCAAACCTTGCCGAGGAGGAAGATCATCATCCCGATATGCATGTTTCCTATGGCAAGGTTGTTATTGAGTTAATGACGCACGCCATAGACGGATTATCGGAGAATGATTTTATACTGGCCTACAAGATTGACAAGCTATAGGTGTGGGAAATAGTGATCCACTAAACTTAAGCTATCCGGAAACCTCATTAAACCTGCGGGCTGGCAAACCGGTATTACCGGCAGTAAATGTCCCGCCTGCAGGTTTGATCGTGTCTGGTTAATGCGCATGTCCCGCCATCTCGCGTGGTTCATCGGTGGTTCGGTCTCCCACGCCTTCTCTTATTGTCTCCCGCACCTCGCCACAACGAAGCATCATTGATCCGAAATAGGGGTTCAGAATTTCTTTAAATTCACTTAGCCAGTATGCCCCCCTGTTTTTGTCCACCATCGGACAGTAAGCTACATACCAGGTTTGTCCTATTGCACCAAGTGTACGTGCAGTTTCAATAAATGCCTTAGAAAGAGGTTCGAAGTACACCCTCATGCCTTCAATGACAGAGGCCTGCAGGAATGCCTTAATGCTCTCATCTATCTCCCCGTAACGTTCCATCCAGAACATATGGTGTTCTCCGTCGAGCGAATGCTCTCCGGTCTCTTCGAGTTGATGATGAAGCTGTTGTCCGAGCTCCCTGGCTGTTTCAGGATCATCATCTGCCAGGGCATTCTTCATCTCAAAATATATCCCGAACAGAGATTCAAGATCACTTCTGAAAGGCTCCGGTATATCGGTTTTTTCGGGAGGCGCCATCATACTGTAATGGCCGCGCAGCTGTGCCGCTGCATCTATTGCAAATACACCGTTAACGGCAATTTCCTCCCCTTCGGAAAGTCCCCCCAGAACAAAATACCCGTGGTCAGTCCGCGTCCCCGTCTCTATTTCCCTGAATTCAAAGGTGAACCCGTCATGACGGGGACTTTTTACGTATACCACAGAGCGCGGCCCGGTCCACAACACAGCTGTTGATGGTACCACGACCTGTGAATGATCAGCAGCAGCCGATGTAATGGTTGCATTTACCAGCATACCCGGTTTGAGCATGTTGTCGCGGTTGTCGACGGTAAGTCTTACCCGTGAGCTTCGTGTACGGTTATCAAGGAAGGG
>SLOE01000028.1 GCA_007132715.1 Bacteroidales bacterium | reverse complement strand
TACATGTGCTGTGCGGCGTTGCCCCTTATCCCGTGACTGTGATTGGGGTAGAGCAGCAGCTCGAAATGCTTGCCGGCAGCGATCATCCGGTCCACCATCTCAATCGTGTTCTGAAGGTGCACGTTGTCGTCGGCAGTGCCGTGAATGATCATGAAGTGGCCATTCAGCTTGTCGACATGGTTGATCGGCGAATTATCGTCGTATCCGTCGGCGTTCTCCTGTGGCGTCCTCATATACCGTTCGGTGTATATGGTGTCGTAGAACCGCCAGTTGGTGACCGGTGCGCCCGAAACGCCCAGTCTGAAAACATCTGCTCCTTTCGTTAGACAGAGTCCCACCATGTACCCCCCGTAGCTCCAGCCGAAAATACCTATGCGCGATTCATCTATCCAGCTTTTTGATCCAAGGTATTTCGCAGCCTCGATCTGGTCGATCGTCTCATATTTTCCAAGCTGCAGGTATGTTGATTTCATGAATTCTTCGCCACGTGCCCCGGTGCCCCGGTTGTCGACGCTGGCTATCACGTAACCCTTCTGGGCCAGCATCTGGTACCAGGCACCGGCGGCGTAGGAATCCCTTACAGCCTGGTGGCCGGGTCCGCCATACACATACATGAACAGCGGATACTCCCTGTTTTCGTCGAAGTCAGGTGGCTTGATGATATAACCGTTAAGATCGATACCCTCAGACGTAGTGAAGGTAAAAAATTCCTTTCTGCTGAACCCGTACTCCTCCGTCACCTCTTTCAGCCGGCTGTTGTCCTCCAGGATCCTTATCAGCTCTCCGCTATCATCATGCAACGTGATATTTGCCGGTGTGTTGGCATCGCTGTGGTAGTTGATATAGTACCTGAACCCGTTGCTGAAAACAGCGTTGTTTGTGCCGTCCTCAGGAGTGAGCCTCCTTTTGTTCCTGCCGTTAAGTGAAATGCTGTAAACATTCCGCTGCAGCGGGGAAGTTTCCGGCGAGCTGTAGTAAAGGACACCGTTGCCATGGTCTATGCCGATAAGCCGGTCCACTTCCCATTCGCCCGATGTAACCGCGTTCAGGAACCTGCCGTTCATGTCGTACAGGTAAAAATGCATCCATCCGCTTCTTTCGCTCATAACGAGAAAGTGCTTGCCGTCCTCCAGAAAAGTTATCATATTGTCGGAGGTCTCCCTTATGAAATACCTGTTGGTCTCCTCCCACAACACTTCAGAACTGCCGGTTGCCGCATCGGCCAGCAGCACCTCCATATTGTTCTGGAGCCTGTTTAACCGGTAAATGGCCAGCTTTGACGGGTCGCGGGTCCATTTGATGCGCGGAATGTACTGGTCGGTTTCCTCTCCAATATCCATTTCATTAAAGCTGCCTTCATATATGTCATATACATGGATTGTTACCAGTGCATTTTCCTCGCCCGCCTTGGGGTACTTGAACTGGTACCAGTGGGGGTAGAGATCGCCGTAGATGGTCATGTTGAACATCAGTACATGGCTTTCGTCGAACCGGTAGTAAGCCAGCTTCCGGCTGTCGGGCGACCATGCAAAGGCCTTGTTAAAACTGAATTCCTCCTCATACACCCAGTCCGGTGCCCCGTTTATGATCTCATTCTCCTTTCCGTCGGTTGTAACCTGCACCTCGCGGTTACTGTCCATGTCTCTGAAATAGAGATTGTTCTCAAATACGAAAGCCACCTTCCTGCCGTCGGGCGAAAAAGTTGCAAGCTGGGTCTTGCCCAGGCCGGAAAGAGGGGTGGCGGTCCGTGTGCGCGTGTCCCATATAAAGAAGTCAGCCCTGAAGGAGTGGCGGTATATCTGCTCCCTCCCTGTTGTGAAGAGGATAAGCCTCTCATCGCTGCAAAACTCATAGTTGTTGAATGAGCTGAATTCATTGCCGGGAAGCTGGTCGACAGAGAAGATGACCTCAACCTCCTCACCGGTCCTGTAGCTGAACTTCCTGATGGTGGTGCCCTCTTCCATGGTGGTGTAGTGGATGCCGTCATTCATCGACCTTAATCCGCTTACGGTGCGGGCCGAAAAGGTGCCGTGCCTGTAGATGTCATCAAGCGTTATCTCCCTGTATCCGGAGCCGGTAGCCGTACTGTTCCCCGAAAGGGTGAAAAGCGATATAAGAAGGACTGAAATGAATTTGAACATGGTATGAAATATTTTGAGGTTAAAATTTTAAGATGGTTGATTTACAAAGATATAACAGAGCGGTCATCCCGTGTTGCAAGGGACCATAAACCTACCATTTTTTTGCGAATTTTAAGATACGATATTGGGCTTTCGCCCGGAGAATTGGTTTTTTTTTCTTATTTTTGGGTCAATTTTTGCGAAAAACAATGTGTTTTTATTTTATAATTTATTTAAAATCAATTAAAAATGACGAAAATTAAGCGTGTTTACACCTTTGGGGACAAGAAAGCTGAAGGTAATGCCGGCATGAAGAATCTGCTGGGCGGTAAGGGTGCCAACCTGGCCGAGATGAACCTTATCGGGGTACCGGTTCCTCCGGGATTTACCATTACCACTGATGCATGTACGGAATTCAATGAGGTAGGAAAGGAGAAAATAGTCGAGCTGCTTAAGGGTGAGGTTGAAACGGCAGTGAAATATGTTGAGAATATCATGGGCGCCAAATTTGGCGATATTGAAAACCCATGCCTGCTTTCAGTCCGTTCGGGCGCAAGGGCTTCGATGCCCGGTATGATGGATACCGTCCTGAACCTTGGCCTGAATGATGATGTTGTTCAGGGACTTATCAAAAAGACCAACAATCCGCGTTTTGTATGGGACAGCTACCGCCGTTTTATCATGATGTATGGTGATGTGGTTATGGAAATGAAATATATGGGAGATGGTGATCATGATCCTTTCGAACTTATAATCGAGGAGATCAAGGAATCGAAGGGAATTGAGCATGATGCCGATCTTACCACTGAAGATTTCCAGGAGCTGGTAAAGCGCTTCAAGGTGCTGGTAAGGGAAAGCACCGGCAGGGACTTCCCCACAGATCCGTGGGAGCAACTCTGGGGCGGAATCATTGCAGTGTTCCAAAGCTGGAACAACCCCCGTGCCGAATACTACCGTATGATGCATAATATACCTGCCGATTGGGGCACAGCTGTTAATGTGCAGGCTATGGTTTATGGCAATATGGGTAAAAGTTCGGGGACAGGCGTTGCCTTCACCCGCGATGCTGCCACAGGAGAAGATATCTTCAATGGTGAGTATCTGATCGATGCACAGGGTGAAGATGTTGTTGCCGGTACCCGTACACCGCAGCAGATCACCCTCGAGGGTTCAAAGCGCTGGGCCACCCTGGCCAAAGTTTCAGAGGAGGAGAGGAAAGAGTCATATCCCTCACTTGAAGAGTTGATGCCCGAAATTTTTGAAGAGCTGATGGAGTACCAGCAGAAGCTGGAGGACCACTATAAGGATATGCAGGATCTTGAATTCACTATACAGGAAGGCAAGCTATGGATGCTGCAGACACGAAACGGTAAGCGTACAGGATTTGCCATGGTTCAGATTGCCATAGATATGCTGAAAGACGGGCAGATTGATGAGAAAACTGCTCTTCTGCGCTGTGAGCCCAACAAGCTGAATGAGCTTCTGCACCCGGTATTTGACAAGAACGCAATTTCCGGGGCAAATGTTCTGGCCAAGGGATTACCTGCTTCACCAGGTGCTGCCACAGGTCAGGTAGTATTTTTTGCCGACGATGCTGAAACATGGAGCCAGGAAGGCAAGGACGTACTGCTGGTACGTGTTGAGACTTCACCTGAAGACCTTAAGGGGATGAACCTTGCAAGAGGTATTCTGACTGCCCGCGGAGGCATGACCTCACACGCGGCTGTTGTTGCCCGTGGAATGGGTAAATGTTGTGTTGCAGGTGCTGGCGCAATCAAGATCAGCTACAAAGACCGCACTATGACAATTGATGGCAAGGTATATAATGAAGGCGACTGGATTTCCCTGAATGGCACTACCGGTGAAGTCTATGAAGGCAAAATTGCAACAATAGATCCTGAAGTGAGCGGTTATTTTGGTCAGCTTATGGACCTTGCGGAGAAACACACAAGAATGGCTGTGCGCACCAATGCCGATGCTCCTAAAGATGCTACCGTTGCACGTAACTTTGGAGCCAAAGGTATCGGACTTTGCCGTACCGAGCATATGTTCTTCGAAGGTGACCGTATCTGGCCTATGCGTGAAATGATTCTTGCCAACGATGAGGCAGGTCGCCGTAAGGCACTTGAGAAACTGCTCCCCATTCAGCGTGAGGACTTTGAAGGTGTATTTGAGGCAATGCAGGATCTGCCCGTGACAATCAGGTTGCTTGATCCACCCCTGCATGAGTTTGTACCTCATGAAGAAAAAAATCAGAAGGAGATGGCCGACAAGATGGGTATCACTCCCGAAGAGGTTAAGGCTGCTGTTGAATCATTGCATGAATTCAATCCAATGCTTGGACACCGCGGTTGCCGTTTGGGAATAACCTATCCGGAGATTACCGAGATGCAGGCAAGGGCTATTATTGAGGCTGCATTGAACCTGAAGAAGAAGGGCATTAAAACACTGCCCGAGATTATGATACCTCTTATCGGTACCCAGCAGGAGCTAAAACTGCAGGAACAACTGGTTCGTGATACTGCTGAAAAAGTATTCGAGGAGTATGGCGACAAGATTGACTACCTGGTAGGTACTATGATAGAGATACCAAGGGCTTGTCTGACAGCCGACAAGGTTGCAGAATCGGCCGATTTCTTCTCATTCGGAACCAACGACCTTACCCAGATGGCATTCGGCTATTCACGTGATGATGCGGGTAAATTCCTTGAAGTTTACGTTAAGAATGGTGTTCTGAAGCATGATCCTTTCGAGATACTTGACCAGGAAGGTGTAGGCCAGCTTGTTGAAATGGGTGTACAAAGGGGCCGCTCCAGGAAGAAGGACCTTAAGATCGGTATCTGCGGTGAGCATGGTGGTGAGCCCGAGTCAGTTGAGTTCTGCCACAGGGTTGGTATGGACTACGTGAGCTGTTCACCTTTCCGCGTGCCTATTGCACGTCTTGCTGCGGCCCAGGCTGCCATCAAGGACGGGGAATAATATTGGAATACCTGATTGTTTAAGAGAGGCTGCCGGTTGTGCAGCCTCTTTTTGCATTACCTGCCAGGTTATTTCTGATATTTGTGTCTGCTGTGATGTGAGGATTTATGCTATCCGCTTTTTCCCTGTGTGGATTTTTGATCTCGTGATCTTCCTGCCCGTGTGTTGGGTAACATTTTTTTTTATTGCTGATATGGTTACTTTAGCATTTTTAACAAACCGAGGACTGGAGATGAGTGACAAAACTATTGTAAATACACCTGACCTGACCAAATACGGTATTGTTGATGTAAAGAAGATATATCATAACCCCTCCTGGGAGGAGCTGTTCGAACACGAGACTGACCCTTCACTGTCAGGGTACGAAAGAGGGTTTGTGACCAATACCGGTTCTGTGGCTGTCGATACGGGTGAGTTTACCGGCCGGTCTCCAAAAGACAAGTATATTGTAAAGGAGTCGTCATCTGTGAAAAATGTATGGTGGACCGGACCAGCTGCCAAAAATGACAACAAACCGATAACACCGGATATATGGGAGAGTGTTAAGGAGACTGCAGCTAAACAGCTTTCAGGAAAAAAGCTTTACGTAATGGACTGCTTTTGCGGTGCCGATGAAGATACGCGACTGAAGGTAAGGTTTATAATGGAAGTGGCATGGCAGGCACACTTTGTAAAGAACATGTTCATAAGGCCGACTGATGAGGAGCTGGCGGACTTTGAACCCGATTTCGTAACGTTCAATGCATCAAAGGCAGTGAACCCTCACTGGAAGGAACAGGGCCTTAATTCTGAAGTTATAGCTGCATTTCATCTGGGTGAGAGGATGTCGGTAATACTGGGAACATGGTACGGTGGAGAGATGAAGAAGGGTATTTTCAGTATGATGAACTATTATCTTCCTCTCAGGGATATCGCATCGATGCACTGCAGCGCAAATGTCGGCAAGGATGGTGACACTGCCCTGTTTTTCGGATTGTCGGGTACCGGAAAGACAACTCTGTCGGCCGACCCGAAAAGGGCGCTTATTGGCGATGATGAGCATGGCTGGGATGATAACGGGATATTTAATTTTGAAGGAGGGTGTTATGCCAAAACGATAAACCTCGGCAGGGATAAGGAACCCGATATATTTGATGCCATAAAGAGGAATGCCCTGCTTGAAAATGTTGTTTTTGATGAGCAGACAGGTGCGATCGACTTCAGCGATTCATCCAAAACTGAAAATACCAGGGTTTCCTATCCGATATTCCATATTGATAATATTGTTAAACCCTTATCCAGGGCAGGTCATGCACGAAAGGTCATATTTCTCACGGCCGATGCCTTTGGAGTGTTGCCTCCTGTGGCAAAGCTGACGCCGGAACAGATTCAGTACCATTTCCTGAGCGGGTTTACGGCAAAACTTGCCGGTACTGAACGGGGTATTTCAACTCCGCAGCCAACCTTCTCTGCATGCTTCGGGGCTGCCTTCCTGCTGCTCCATCCTACAAAGTATGCCTTCGAGCTGGTGCGCAAGATGGATCAGCACGGAACTACCGCCTACCTGGTTAATACAGGGTGGATTGGTGGTCCCTACGGCACCGGGAAGAGAATTGACCTTCCGGCTACAAGAGCAATAATTGATGCTATCCTTGATGGTTCACTTGATGAGGCTGAATTTGAGGAGACGATTGTTTTCAGGCTGGCGATACCAAAAAGGGTGCCGGGACTGGACAGCCGGTTTCTTAATCCGAGGAATGCATGGCCCGAGACGGCTGAATGGGACAAGGCAGCCAGGTCGCTGGCCGGGAAATTTGTCGAAAACTTCAAAAAATACACCGACACACCGTTGGGCAAAAAGCTTGAGGGTGCCGGTCCACGCTTAATCTAGTTTTGCCGGTTACAGATACCCGTCTGTCGCACTGCCGCCGGTTGCCGTGCGACACTGTCACAGTTCTGCCGGCTGCCTTTTCCGGTGTGCTTCAGGGTTTATGGCCGCCGGTATCATCCAGGTTCTTTGCCTCTTCCCAGATCACATTCATCTCATCCAGGCTCATATCTTTCAATGACCTGCCTTTGGCCATGGTCTGGCTTTCAAGGTAGTTGAAACGGCGGGTGAATTTCTGGTTGGTCTTTTCGAGGGCAGTTTCCGGATCAATACCATATAGACGGGCTGCATTTACCAGGGAAAAGAAAAGGTCTCCGAACTCAGCCTCTGTCTTGCTCCTGTCTGCCCTGTGAATTTCATCCTTCAGTTCCAGGAGCTCTTCCATCACCTTGTCCCATATCTGGTGTTTCTCCTCCCAGTCGAACCCAACTCCTTTTACCTTATCCTGTATCCTGTTTGCCTTTATCAGTGCAGGCAGTGTTGCGGGAACCCCTGAAAGGACAGTTTTGTTGGTTTCCCTGATCTTGAGGTGCTCCCAGTTCTCTTTAACCTCATTCTCGTCTGCCACTTCGGTGTCGCCGAAAACGTGAGGGTGCCTGTAGATAAGCTTGCCATTGATACTTTTGAGCACATCGTCAATATCAAATGCCTTCAGTTCAGACCCTATTTTTGAGTAGAAAACAATATGCAGCAGAAGATCCCCCAGCTCTTTTTTGACATCGTCAAGATCATTCCTGGAAATTGCCTCTGACAGCTCATAAGCCTCTTCAATAGTCAGATTTCTAAGACTTTCAAGTGTCTGAACCCTGTCCCACGGGCATTTTTCCCTGAGCTCGTCCATAATGTCAAGGAGCCTCTCAAATTCTTTCAGTCTCTCATCCATGTCGCTATGGTTTGGGTTCTCCAGAAACCCGTGTTAATGTTTGATATTATTTTTTTCAAAAAATCTGATCCGTATTGTTGAGCTGGTGTTCAGGCTCAGCAGCTCGGCAGCGTTACCCCGGTTAATGGCAACCTCCAGAAGCCCCAGCGAGTTGAAAAGGACCAGGAGTTCGCCGACCGATGTTTCACCGTAGGTCCTGTTGATCCTGTTAAGTTTGTAATGGTTGCTCTGGAGTGCTATCTCAAACTGTCTGCCCTGCCCGATCCTGTTGTACAGTTCTTTGGTTATATTCGTTATGGCATTATCGTAGGAATCAATATAAATTACACTGCCTATAATTACATCCTTGTCAATTGTTGCCCTGCGGGGGATACTCCTGGCAAGTTTTTCACGTTTTATACCGATCTCTTCCAGGGGTACACCCGATACCAACCGGCTGGCCGCATTCACAAAAACTCCCAGGGAAACGAATCCCGGTAAAGCATTTTCTGCTGCAGTCAGTTCAACAACCGCTTCAGGCTCGTTTTTAATTATCAGCCCGAATATTCCATTGTCGTTACCTATCAGGAAATGCTCTTCGTATTTAAGCGCCACTATTGCTTCACCGGCTGAGGGTTCGCTGTTAACGCATATAAGGTGTATTGTCCCTGCGGGAAAGTGGTGATAGGAGTTTTTAACCACAAATGCTGCTCTTGCAGTGTTGAACGGTGGTATACTGTGGGTTATATCAACTATCTGCAGGCCAGGACAGGCTGACAACAGACGGCCTTTAATTGCGGCTGTATAATAATCATCTTGTGTCCAGTCCGTTGTGAGTGTTACAATAGGCATACCGATCCTGCAGCTTGTTATTTTGCCTTCATTAGTTGATCCGGGTATAGACAGATGGAAAAAACTGACTATTTTTGTAAGTCTCAAAAGTAAGCAATATTTGCAAAATTCATGATCGAGCAGCTAATATATTTGGAAGGGGTGGAGCCGGCTCTTCTCTATGGTGTCAATAATACCCTTCTGGATAAGATCATTTCTTTTTTTCCAAAGCTCAAGGTTGTAGCAAGGGGAAATGAGATCAGGGTTTATGGCGACGAGGAGGAAGTTGCAAGGTTCGGTGATATGATCTATCTGCTTATTGAGCATCTCCAAAAATACAATAAATTGACCGAGAGTGACCTGGATCAGATTTTCGTGGGAGAGCAACCACCCCGCGAAGCACCTGATGACCCGGAAGGAGTGCTTGTATACGGCAATCACGGCAAGCTGATTTCGGCCCGTACGGTAAACCAGAGACTGCTGGCAGGCGAGTTTGTTAAAAACGATCTCGTTTTTGCCATTGGGCCTGCTGGTACGGGAAAGACCTATACTGCGATTGCACTTGCTGTCAGGGCATTCAGGAATAAGGAAGTGAAGAAGATAATACTGACAAGGCCGGCCGTCGAGGCAGGTGAGCACCTGGGATTTCTGCCAGGTGATGTCAAGGAGAAACTTGACCCCTACCTGCAGCCCCTTTACGATGCCCTGCATGATATGATACCGGTACGGAGGCTTAAGGATTACCTTACCGACGGAACCGTTCAGATCGCTCCGCTTGCATATATGAGGGGAAGAACACTCGATAATGCTGCTGTGATACTGGATGAGGCGCAGAATGCCACTACCAATCAGCTTAAGATGTTTTTGACCCGTATGGGAAAGTCGGCCAAATTTATTGTCACGGGCGATATTACACAGATCGACCTGCCTGACAGGAGTAAAAGCGGACTGACCTATGCTCTCGGGATACTTAAGGATGTCAAGGGATTATCCATTGTATGGTTTGATGAGCGGGACATTATAAGGCATCGTCTTGTTAAGCTGATCGTAAAGGCATATGAAAAGGGCGGGGACGATTAGACCGGCTGCCGGTATTTATTATGGGATTCCACGCAGAAATTGATCCGGATATAAATGACAGACTGTAATCAGGTTACAATATATTATGTCGAATAATTTTTTTAATGAACCAAATTCTATGGCAGAAGCAATTGTAAAAACAAGTTTTAACTTCCCCGGCCAGAAAAGTTTATACGTAGGAAAGGTAAGGGATGTATACAATATTGATGACAATTACCTCGTAATGGTGGTGACCGACCGTATTTCTGCGTTTGATGTTGTTCTGCCCGAAGGCATTCCTTACAAAGGGCAGGTTCTCAATCAGATAGCCTCAGGGTTTCTGGATGCTACCGCCGATATCGTGCCAAACTGGAAAATAGCCACACCCGATCCCATGGTTACGGTGGGACATCTGGCAGAACCTTTCAAGGTAGAAATGGTGATCAGGGGATATCTTACCGGGCATGCATGGAGGGAGTACAGGTCCGGCAAACGATCCCTTTGCGGTGTGCCGCTTCCTGAGGGAATGAAG
This sequence comes from Bacteroidales bacterium, assembly GCA_007132715.1. GTDB lineage: Bacteria > Bacteroidota > Bacteroidia > Bacteroidales > PUMT01 > PXAP01. Next base: position 14,037 of record SLOE01000028.1, on the reverse strand, counting down.
GAGCATCAGAAGTTCCCCGAACCTATTATAACTCCCACCACCAAGGCTATGGAGGGTCATGATGAAGATATATCAAAAGAGGAGATTACAGGTCAGGGACTTGTTTCGGCCGGTGATTACAGGAAACTTGAGGAGTATACATATGCGCTTTTTGAGCGCGGCACCCGGATGGCTGCCGAAAAAGGACTGATACTCGTAGATACCAAGTATGAGTTTGGTAAAAAGGATGGCATAATATACCTTATAGATGAGATCCATACACCCGATTCATCCAGGTATTTCTATTCAGCAGGATACGAAGACAGACTTGCCAGAGACGAGCCCCAGAAGCAGTTGTCCAAGGAATTTGTAAGGGAATGGCTTATTGAAAACGGCTTCCAGGGTCGTGAGGGGCAGCAGGTTCCCGAGATGACCAGGGAGATCGTTGAAAGGATATCAGGACGGTATATCGAATTGTATGAAAGTATTACCGGTGATAAATTTGTCCCGTCCGGATCGGCGGGTATCCCTCCAAGAATAGAGAGTAACGTACTTGATTTTCTTGCTGGCCTATAAATCCTGGGCGACAACTTCATGAAAAATAACTGGCCTTGCAATGCGCGTTGAGAGAATAAAGATGATAAGGCAGGATCTGGTGACAGACGGAAAATGCGACACCACCCTGCTTGACGAAGTGATCAGGAAGTATTCAGGTAAAAAAGGGATCATGATCCCGGTTCTCCAGGAGACGCAGAAGATTTTCGGTTACCTGCCCCGCGAAGCCTTTCTCAGGCTATCTGAGGAACTGACCCTGAACATGAGTGAAATGTACGGGGTTGCTACATTTTATGCCCAGTTCAGGTTGTCGCCGGCAGGTCGTCATATTATCAGGGTTTGCCACGGTACTGCCTGTCATGTTCAGAGTGCCGATGGGATTAGCGGAGCACTGGAGGAGGCCCTGAAGGTAAAAGACGGGGGTACTACCGTAGACGGTTTGTTCACCCTTGAATCGGTAGCCTGCCTGGGTTGCTGCTCACTGGCCCCGGTAATGATGGTTGGTGAGGAGACCTACGGTAAGCTGACTGGTAAGGATGCTGTAAAGGTTATTAAAAATATCAGGATCGACGAAAAAGATCTGCCTATTTAATAATTGTCATTAACAATGACTAAAGCTAAGGTAATAGTAGGGCTTGGCAGTTGTGGCATTGCCGCCGGTGCCGGGAAAGTGTATGAACTGATAAGGTCACTTAAGGAGGCTGAGAACATGGATTTTTCGCTTTCGCGGACAAGCTGTTCGGGTATGTGCTACCGCGAGCCTCTTGTTGAGATTATTGATGAGACAGGCTGGTACCTTTATGGCGGGATCGATGAAGACAGGGCTGTTGAGCTGCTTAACAACCATGTGGCAAACGGCAACCCTGTGAGCGATTACATTGTATGCACCGATCTCTATGATACTCCCGACAGCAGGTTTTTCAAGGACCAGGTAAAGATAGCCCTTCGTAACTGTGGCAGGATAGATCCGGAGAAGATCAATGACTATGAAGCACGTGGCGGATATGAAGCCTTGAGAAAGATCATATCCGGTAAGGTTGGTCCCCTTTCCATAATAAAAGAGATAACAGACAGCGGGTTACGCGGCAGGGGAGGAGGTGGGTTCCCGACCGGGCTGAAATGGAAATTTACCTACGACAACAAATCGCCTGAAAAATTTGTGATATGCAATGCAGATGAGGGCGATCCGGGTGCTTTTATGGACCGGTCGCTGCTTGAAGGTGATCCCCACTCTGTTATTGAGGGTATGATAATAGCTGCAATGGCTGTAGAGGCTTCAGCCGGGATCATATATTGCCGTGCAGAGTACCCCCTGGCCCTCAGGCGACTGGATATTGCAATAAACCAGTCACGGGATAGGGGATACCTCGGTAATGGCATACTTGGGTGCGAAGGGATCAACTTTGATATATCGGTAAAGGAGGGTGCCGGCGCTTTTGTATGTGGGGAGGAGACTGCACTGATAGCCTCTGTTGAGGGGTTCCGGGGTATGCCGGGCAAGAGGCCTCCCTTCCCCGCCGAATCGGGGCTGTGGAAAAAACCCACAAACATCAATAATGTTGAAACTTTTGCCAATATACCATGGATCATAACCGAAGGCGCTTCCAGGTATGCAGCCTACGGTACTGAAAAGAGCAAGGGCACAAAGGTTTTCGCCCTTGCCGGGAAGATAAGGCATGGCGGACTTGTCGAGGTGCCCATGGGGATAACCATAAAGGATATAGTGTTCAGACTGGGTGGTGGCATCCCGGGCGACAAGAACTTTAAGGCAGTTCAGCTCGGCGGTCCGTCAGGCGGCTGTATCCCTGCATGGCTGGCAGATACTCCGGTTGATTATGAATCGGTCAATGCCACAGGTGCAATTATGGGTTCAGGGGGAATGGTTGTGATGGATGAAACTACCTGCATGGTTGACATTGCAAGGTTCTTTCTTGATTTCACTGCCAGGGAATCATGCGGCAAATGCACATTCTGCCGGATCGGAACCATGAGGATGCTGGAGATACTTGAACGGATCACCCGGGGTTCCGGTGAAAAGGATGACATCGGCAGGCTTGAGGAACTGGCGGAGCAGATCAAAGAGGGTTCGTTATGCGGACTGGGACAGACTGCGCCTAACCCTGTGCTTACCACACTCAGGTACTTCAGGGATGAATATGAGGCACACATAAACATGAAAAAATGTCCTGCAAAAATATGTAAACAGTTGCTGACGTATGAAGTAAACGTAACTAACTGTACCGGATGTACCGTCTGTGCCAGGAATTGTCCCGTTGATGCCATTTCAGGTGAACGCAAACAGGTTCATTCCATAGATCAGGATATTTGCACCCGTTGCGGCATATGCTATTCAAAGTGCCGTTTCGAAGCAATAACGGTCACCTGACTAACTGACTGCATTTCCGGACTGAAAGGGTCATTTATTTTACTTTTCAACTACTATTCGGGTTTTTAAAATGGAGCAGATCAACATCATAATAAACGAAAAAACATTAACCGGCAATCCGGGTGAAACGATCATGGAGGTTGCGGAGAGGAACGGAATATCTGTACCTTCTCTATGTAATGACAGCAGGCTTGTGCCTTTTTCTTCATGCTACGTATGCGTTGTGGAGGTAGAAGGAGGACGGGGTTTGCAACCTGCGTGCTCCACAAGAATTACAGAGGGTATGGTGATTTCAACCGACAGCCCGAAAGTGCGAAAATCCCGGAAGACGGCCCTGGACCTTTTGCTGAGTGATCATTACGCGGACTGCCTCGCGCCGTGCACCCAAACCTGTCCGGCAGGTGTTGATGTCCAGGGTTATATTTCACTTATCGGAAAGGGTCTCTATTCTGAGGCGGTGGCACTGATCAAGGAGGTCAATCCCCTGACTGCAATATGCGGACGTGTATGTGTCAGGCCCTGTGAGGTTGCATGCCGGCGCAACCTGCTTGATGAGGGAACAGCAGTGGGTATAGATTACCTCAAGCGTTTTGCATCTGACCGTGACCTCGGATCACCTTCTCCCTGGATGCCTGAGGTTCACGAGCCGACCGGCAGGAAGGTCGCCATAATAGGTGCCGGTCCGGGCGGACTTTCTGTAGCATGGTTCCTGCAGCTCAAAGGGCACAAGTGTGACATCTACGAGGCAAGTCCCCATCCCGGCGGATGGCTGCGCTACGGTATACCCGAATACCGCCTGCCCAACGACATCATTCAGAAGGAGGTTGATGCAATAACAGGGCTTGGCGCTGAGATATTTGTCAACCGCAGGTTTGGTGCCGATCTCAGCTATGGCGAAATCAAGGAGAAGTATGATGCAGTAATACTTGCCATCGGATCGCAACGCGGAACTCTCCTTGGATGCCGGGGAGAAGAAGCCGAAGGTGTTTTCTCAGGCATAGATTTCCTTCGCAATATGGAAATGACCGGCCAGCGGTATGATTTCACAGGAAAGAAAGTTGCCGTGGTCGGAGGCGGAAATACTGCAATGGACTGTTGCAGGACATCAGTAAGGTGCGGGGCTGAAAAAGTTTATGTTATTTACAGGCGCACCGAAAAGGAGATGCCGGCCAACCCGATCGAGATACATGAATCAAAGGTTGAGGGGGTTGAATATATGTTCCTGTCAAACCCGGTATCGGTCAACAAGAACGAGGATGGTACGGTCAGATCGGTTACGTGTATCAGGATGGAGCAGGGAGAACCCGACGATTCCGGGCGCAGACGTCCCGTACCGGTCCACGGATCTGAGTTTGAGGTCGAAGTTGACTATATCCTTGCTGCAATCGGACAAAAGACAGATGTGGATTTCCTTAAAGATGTCAACAGCTATGCTGCTGAAGGAAAACTGGAAGTTAACAGGTGGGGCGATATTGTGGCTGATCCGGGTACGTTACAGACAGGTATCCCTTCGGTTTTTGCCGCCGGAGACGGGGTTACGGGACCGGCGACCATAATAGAGGCTGTTGCACAGGCCCGCACTGCAGCGGCCAGCTGCCACCAGTACCTTTCAGGTATGCCTGTTGAACCCGTTAAACCGGAGTTCCTGAGCAGGAAAGACAATATGAAAGAGGTAACAGCGGGGATGCTTGAAAACCGTTATATAAAACAGCAGAGACAGGAAATGCCTGTTCTTCCGGCTGACATGCGGAATAATTTTGATGAGGTGGAGCTTGGTTATGAGAGTGATGAGATAGCCTTGAAAGAAACTGCACGATGTCTGGAGTGCGGATGCACGGAATTATTTACTTGTGAGCTCAGGCGCCTGTCCGTTGAATACGGAGCCGAACAGAACAGATATGGAGGATCATTCCGGAATGATGAACCCGATTATTCACACCCCTATATAGAGCTGGACAACAATAAATGTATCTTATGTGCAAGGTGTGTGCGCATCTGCAACGAGCTTGCCGGGGCAAATGCTCTGGGACTGGTTCAAAGGGGCTTCAGCACTTATGTTGCTCCGGGCCTGGGCGACTCTCTTTCTGAAACCAGGTGTGACTCATGCGGACTTTGCATTTCAACATGCCCGACCGGCGCCATAACGGAAAATGTGCCCTTCAAGCCGTCTCCTTTGAAATGGGATACAGTCCGCACAATCTGTAATTATTGCTCTGTCGGCTGCGAAATGATCCTTCATCACAGGTCAGGATTTGTGATGAGGGTGACCGGCGCCGGGGGTGCAGTTAACAGCGATGGCAATATTTGCAGGTATGCGATGTTCGGTTACAGGTACATGAACGACAGCAGCAGGATAACAACACCTCTGCTCAGGGAAAACGGCAGGTTTATTCCTGTCTCCTTTGAAAAGGCGATCAGGTTAGCCGCTGAAAGGATCAGGGAGGCATCACCCGGAGAAAGCGCGTTTTTTGGTGGAGCCAGGCTTTCCAACGAAGAGCTTTACCTTGTCCAGAAGCTGGCAAGGGCCGGGGCAGGTACAGGTAATACAGGCAGCTTTCACTACCTGGGACGGGGAACAGGCTACAGGTATGCTGCTGATGTTGCCACACCCCTTGATCAGCTGGACGGTGTCAGCAGGATCTACCTGCTGGGGGCAGATCCGGGTACCGGCAACCCGGTTCCTGGATTCAATGTAAACAGGTTACGCAAGGTTAAGGGTGTTCCTGTTGAGCTTATCACCACACAGAGTTCATCCCCTATGGAGTATAAGGTTGACAGGGTATGGAGAACGGTGTCATATTACCATTTTGTGAAAGCCCTGAACCATTATTACCTTGACAGGGGAATGGAGAACAGGCTTTTTATCAATGACAATTGTACCGGTTTTGATAAGTACAGGGAAGAACTTCTTTCAGAGGACTTCGGTGACATATTCAGTGAAACCGGTTTCAGCAGCATCGACAGCTTCGACGAGTTTGCACAAACTTTTAACAAAGAGATCAATGCCATTATCCTGTTCCAGGAAAAGGAGGTCTCCGATGCCGTCTGCCTTGAACTCCTGAACCTGGCTATGATCACCGGTAAGCTTGGAAAGATATCCATGGGGCTGGTACCCCTTAAGGAGAAGAACAACTCCCAGGGTCTGTTTGATATGGGCGTATTCCCCGGTATACTCCCGGGGTCGGCCAGTCAATATAACAGCGAAGCGGAGGCCCATATCGCCGGGATATGGGGTTTGAACCCGATACCCGCTGCAGGTGATAATGATCTGACCGGACTGCTCGATTCCGGAGTGCTCAAGAACCTGTTCATTTTTGGTGAAGATCCGCTTGGATGTGCTGTTGACCGGAGCCGGACCGGTAAGTGGCTATCATCTGCCGGATTTATTATGGTTCAGGATTATTTCATGAGTGAAACTGCAGAAAAGGCCGACCTCGTTATGCCTGCATCATTACCGGCAGAGACCGGCGGGACCTACAGCAATACAGGCAAGGTGATCCAGCAGTTTGAAAAATTCTTTGATCCGCCCGGGGATTATCCCGGCTGGATGCAGTTGGTTTCGCTTATGGATATGCTTGGCGTAAATAACGGTACAAGCCTGGAAGAGATCAGGAATGAGATCTTTTCAATTCTCTCCTGCTGTGGAGTTCCCAAACCGTATCAGTTACGTACAACTAATGGGGATGATGCCAACAGGATGTTCAGTCACGGTTGTGACTACCTTGTCAAACGTTTTGACAAGGAGTATACGGATGCTTTCCGTGACCCGGCTTAAACTTGATATTGACAGTTTTATTGGTTATCATTGTATCTTGTTCGTTATAACTGCAATAACTGCAATAACAAAAATCATCAGCTATGAGGCAGTTTAAATCCGTAGATGATATACTCGACTTTGCAATAAGCCTTGAGCAGGATGCAGTCGATTTTTACAAACAGCTTGCCAGGAATTCCCTCACACCCGATATGAAACAGGTATTCGAGCAGTTTGCAAGGGAGGAGATCGGACACAAGGTCCGTCTTACTGAAGTCCGCGACCAGGGACTTTATAAAATGGAGCCTGAGGAGGTAACCGATCTGCAGATTGCCGATTATCTCGTCAGTATAAGACCTTCACCGGAAATGAGCTACAGCGATGCATTAGTTCTTGCTATGAAAAGGGAGAAAGCGGCATTCAAACTCTATATGGACCTCTCTGAAAGAGCAACGGACCAGGAAATGAAATCACTTTTTCTGTCACTTGCAATTGAAGAATCGAAGCATAAACTGCGATTTGAGCTGGAATACGACGAATATGTGCTCAGGGATAATTAATAAGTGCCAAAACTGTTCCTCTTTTACATTGATTTACTAATTTTGTCCGGTTGCATAAGATCAGCCCCTGTAAGATAACATTCTTCCGTATGTTTATAAGGTATATTATAATGTTTATTTGCGGCATCCTCCTTTATGCCGGTGTTAATGCACAAACAGAACCGGTAGAAGTGGTCAGGTCGGATGACAGGATCGTCATTGGGGGGGAAGTGTACTACATTCACGTTGTCAAACCGGGCCAGACACTTTATTCAATAAGCCGTGTCTATAATGTTCCGCAAAAGGAGCTTATGCTTGAAAACCCCACACTTTATGTTACAGACCTGCAGGCGGGACAGGCTCTTAAGATTCCCTTCCGTCCCGAGCCAGAAGAAGTGGTTGATGATGACCCGGGCGGCGACTATATCCTGCATGCAATTGAACCGGGGCAGACGCTCTTCTTTCTGTCGCGAAACTATGACGTGGGTGTTGACGAAATAAAAAAACATAACCCCGGCATTGATGGGGATAATCTGCAGATAAACCAGGTTGTAAGAATACCCTCAAAAAGGGTATTTATTACAAGAGAGGGGTTTCCTACACGCGATGACAGATATATTCACCATAAAGTAGAAAGAGGAGAGACGATCAATTCCATTTCGCGCCTTTACGATGTGCCTGCAAGAGATATACGCCGTTCGAATGAGAAACTGATGTGGGGGCTTAACTACGGCGAATATATCAGAATTCCAAAGTATACTGTCGATGAGGAGGAGGAACCTCCTGCCGATCCTGATGTTCTGGCCGACGAGCTACCCGGCGATCCATGGCAGCCTGATCTGTATGACCCTGAAATTGTGACAGATGCTGCCTGTATCAGTTTTGAATATGAAGAGTACGGGCGGCCCTATCGTGTATCTCTTCTTCTTCCACTCTACCTTGAAAGGAACTGGCCGGTGGAACTGCCTGATACAGTCGATATAGAAGAAGTTGCTGAGCTCTATCCTGAGCATGTGCTTTCGGTTGATGAACTTTACCATGGTACAATTCCTTTCCTTGAGTTCTATGAAGGTGCAAGGCTGGCCGTCGACTCGCTTGTATGCGCCGGACTTTCAGTTGTTCTTAATGTGTACGATACGGAGCGCAGCACCGAAACGGTCCGTGAGATACTAAAAGACAGGGAATTCAGGCAGAGTGACCTTGTGATAGGACCTGTCTACCCGGAAAACATGAGAATAGTATCGGAATGGGCCAGGGATAACAGGGTCAATATTGTATCCCCCCTTATCTCAAGGAGGGAGTTTATTTCAGATAATCCATATCTTTTCCAGGTTACGCCCTCTTCAGCCTCCGTGTTTGAGCAGGCTTCCATCTTCATCTCCAACTTTCCCTCATCCAATTTTGTATTGATCCATAAGGATGATCCATGGGAAAAAGTTCTTATTGAAGATTTCAAAAGCAGCATTTTCCGCCATTTTTCCTACAATTCTGAATTTGAGAACCTGGTCTTTAAGGAGGTTATCTATAATGATGCCACTGTTAATATTGAGCAGTCACTCGTCACTGAGGGCAACAATATCATTATTGTGCCTTCAACTGACCAGGCCTTTGTATCAAATATACTGATGAGGCTTAATATCCTCACCAGAAACTATGATATCACGATATTCGGCATGAATGAATGGCAGAGGTTTTCCAATATAGAGGTGGAGTACCTCCATAATATGGAGTTTCATTTTGCATCACCATCCTATATTGATTATGACGATCCACATGTCAGGCGTTTCCTCGCCCTGTTCAGGGATAAGTATAAAACCGAACCTTTGCATTACGGATTTCATGGTTATGATATTATGTTCTACTTCCTGCAGGCGATGAAGAGATACGGACCGGACTTCCGGGATTGTCTGCCTGTCATGCGCACCGATCTGTTACAGGCTGACTACCTGTTTCGCAGAACCGGTCACGGCAGTGGCCTTGAAAATAACGGCATCTCCATTGTCAGGTACGGCAAGGATATGAATATTGAGAGGCTCGGACTTAATGCCAGGACACCATGAGATGACCGGCAGTGAATACCCTCGCCGGAGGGCCTGTCATTCATATCTGAGTGCTTCAACCGGATTTGTCCGTGCCGCCTTTAAAGCAAGACCGGTAATGGTGGCCATTGCTACCAGCATGGCAATGGTTCCGCCTGCAAGGAACATCCAGAGCTGCATGTCAATACGGTAGGCAAAGTTGTCTAGCCAGCTTCTCATCATTAACCATGCTGCCGGCCAGGCTATTAGATTGGACAGAAGAACCCACTGGCCCATATCCCTGTACAGGTAGGTCAGGATTAAGGAAATTGGTGAGCCCAGAGCTTTTCTTATACCTATTTCCTTGGTTTTCCTGATAATTGTGAATGAGGTAAGGGAGTACAGTCCCATCACCGATACTATTACTGCGAGAATTGCTGCCATACTTATCAGCTTTACTGTCCTTTCCTCTGAATCATAGCTGCTTCTAAGCCTGTCGTCAAGGAATTCCCAGGTAAAGACATAATCGGGATCAATTTCGCCGAAGGTTTTTTGGATCTCCTCAATGGCAGCAGGGATATCTCCCGTATCTATTCTGACGGATATAAAACTTATATGATCAGAATGTCTGGTGTGCACAATTGGTTTAATTGGCTCATGAAGTGATTCAAAGTGAAAATCACTCACTACCCCGATAATTGTTCCCCTGAATTCCCAGACATATATCTCGGTACCAACAGCCTCTTCAAGTCCGAGCGCCCTTTTGGCCGACAGGTTAATAACAAAACCCGTCCTGTCGGTTTCTCTGTCTTCAGCGAAGCCCCTTCCTTCAATTACCGGTATCCTGTATGTTTCAAAATAGTTATCCTGCACCGTGTTTTCGTAAATCATTACAGCTTCATCCCGGCTGCCCGATGCGGGCCAGCTGTTCTGGATGGTTCCCTGGGATCCGGGTATGCCCTGTGAGGCGGTCACAGATGTTACAACGTCTTTGGTCATCAGTTCATTCCTTACAGTAAGGTAGCTCTGGTTTATTCGCGGTGTAAGGTTCCTTATTATCATGATATTGCTGCGGTCAAAACCGAGAGGTTTTTCCTGCATATACCTTGTCTGGCTGTAAAGTATTACCAGGCAGATCAAAAGGAATATGGCTATGGAGAACTGGAATACCATCAGGGATATCTTAAGCAGGTTGCGTGGCCTGCCTGGAGACTGGTGGCTGAATATCCTGAGCGGACTGAATCCCGAGAGGTAAAAAGCCGGGTATGCACCTGAGCCAATTCCTGTTACCAGGGTAATTGCGATAAGAAACAGCCATAAAGAGGGAGCAAGGTAATTGACTGCCAGCTCTCTGTTCAACAGGTTACCAAAGGGGTTGATCAGAAGTTCTGTGATTGCCACTGCAACCACCAGGGCCACTAGGGTTGACACCATAGACTCGCATATGAACTGCGTCATCAATCCTGATCTGGAGCTTCCTGCCACCTTTCTCAGTGCTATCTCCCTGCTCCTGGTTTCCGACCGGGCTGTTACCAGGTTAACATGGTTCACTATTGCGATCAGAAGTATAAAACCTGCAAGGAAGGAGAAAATGTATATCCAGCTTATCCTTCCCCTGGGTTCCGACTCAAATTGCAGGTGCTCTGAGTGGAGGTGGATCCTGCCAAGGGGCTGGGAAGATGAAGTTATGGCAATCCCCATGCCTTCAAGGAACTTTTCATAGTACTCATCAATAAAGTTTGCAACTGTTGAAAGAGCAACCTGGTGGTCTGCCCCTTCAGTCAGCATGAAATAGGTATAAAAGCTGAATCCCCTTCTTTCGACAAAGGCACTCTTGTCCTGGTTAAGAGAAACAAAGGGCATCAGCAGGTCGAAAGTGATATGTGAGTTGGATGGGATCTGTTCGGTTACTGCATTCACCATGTATTCGGTATCGCCAACAAGAATGGTTTCACCGGCCACGTTGGCATGCCCGAAGATCCGCCTGGCAGTTTCTGCTGTAATTACCACCGTGCCTGGTTCTGAGAGCGGGTCAATCGTATTGCCGTCAATTATCCTGAAGCTGAAAATATCAAGAAAGTCTTCATCAACTATCAGCCTCCTGTTATTAGAGTGCCTGTTTTCACCTTGCCTTATTTCAACTGAAGTGTAATCGATCCGGGTTACTGCATCAATTCCCGGTACGGCATCTTTCAACAGCGGCGGCATTGTTCCGTCAGTTACCGGGGCCCTTACAGAGTGGTCGCCTGACATCTCAAGCAGGATATTGATCCGGTATATCCGGTCAAAATTATCATGAAATTTGTCATATGAAAGCTCATGGTTTATATACAGGAAGATGATTATTGTCGCGGCAAGACCTACTGCAAGCCCTATCAGGTTGATCAGTGCAGAACTTTTGTGCCGCATCAGGTTTCTGATCGCCGTAATCAGGAAGTTTCTGAACATATCATTAATTTTGATTAATTTTATTAATTCAATAAATGTACCATTAGTTGAAATATGTAGATTAGTAATAAGTTATAAGATTTTTCAGGGCGGTGAGACATGAAGTCAAATGTACGGAAACGGTTAACGGGTGTACGTTGCCGTGCAAAATGGACAAGGTTTAAACAGATAATGTTGAATTTATCCGGTATCAATTATAACAAAATCAGCACGAACTACGTAAACAGACTTGAAACAGAAAGAACAGGTTCCTATGAGGCCATTTTTACTGATCATTATTATAGGTGTTTTCATCCTTCCCGAGGCATCTGCCCAGGCTCATCTCAGATCACCGCAGGACCGGATTACCGGTGTTACTTTCAATATGAACTGGATGCAGCTGGCAGACCGGCATTTCTCTCCTTCAAGGTACAATGGTCCGGGGGCACAGTTGGAAATCTTTTCAGTCCGCGACAATGTTACAATGCGCCGGCATCTGAATCTTGGGGCAAAGGCAGATTATTTGTGGAACAGGCATGGTTTTGAATCATATTACCTGCAACCGGCATTTTCCTGGGGACTGACATTCCTGGCAGACCCCCTTTCATCCGAAAACGCATTTTCCTATGCCGGCGGCAGTGCTTCTGCCATGACCAGGATCTACAGGTTTGTAAATGAGGATCCGGACAAGATACACTGGACCACATCCTATACACTGGATTTTCATTTTGTTTTTGACCTTGAAATAGACAGAGACAGAAAATTCATTGCCGAAGTGCGAATACCTCTTGCCGGTGCAGTTTCCAGGCCATCTGAAGATGATCATTATACATTTCAGTTTCCGGGTTTTGGCAGATACATGAAAAGATTGCATGAAAATACAGGCTTTGCCGGACCGCATAATATGCAGGCCCTGAACCTCAGACTGGCCTACGATATTTCAAGGAGCCGGCGCAGGGCTTTCAGTATTGGTTATGAAGGTGATTTTGCAAGGTTTTCGGAGCCGGCTCCGGTGATATATTTATCAAACAGTATCTTTCTCAGGTTTAATTATTTAGCATTTGTCTGGTAATATGGCAATTAATAAATATCATAGAATCGCGGGCATTATGTTGACAGCAGTATTTCTGCTTAGCTCGTGCCTCCCTGATGGCGATTATAAGACTGAAGTCAATTATGAGCCCAGGGATACAGGTGACGGCTGGAAAATTGCCTCTGCTTCAGACCAGGGATTTGATCAAGGTAAACTCCGTGCAGTTTACGATATTATGTTCGATGAAGATAGGTTCATCACTTCCCGTTCCCTGCTGATCGCAAGAAACGGATATCTTGTGTCTGAGTCCTATCTCAGGAGTAAAGAGGATATAGCCCACAAGGAAAATATTATGGGGGTCACAAAGAGCATTACATCATTGCTGGCCGGAATTACCTGGGATCAAGGGGGGATAAGAACCGGGCAGATGATATATAACCATATTCCCTATTATTTTGATGGTGACAGGAACAAAAGGGATATGACCATTGACCATGCACTGACCATGAGGATCGGACTTCAATGGGACCAGAAAGGGCATACTGTAGATATGTTCAATATAGACAGATTCCCCAGCAGCATGAGGGTGGTCCTGACCAAACCGTTTGTTTATGAAGCCGGAATGGAGTTTTATTATAATCACGGTGCCCCTCAGCTTATAATGGGAATAATGCAGAAAGCTTTCGGTCTGTCTGAAACAGATTCCCTTGTGCACTTGCTTTTTGATCCCCTGGGCATAGACGATTTTGTGTGGGAACAGCATGCCGACGGGTTGCATTTCGGGGGACTTGGTTTGCATATAAAGCCAAGGGACCTTGCGAGAATTGGGCAGTTTATTCTGCAGAGGGGCTGGTGGGACGGCGTGCAGGTTGTTTCGAATGAATGGCTCAGGATGGCCACAACACAAAAGGTTTCTCCCGAAATGACCGGATCATCGGCTTACGGTTACTACTGGTGGGTTGATGATGAGAACAAAGCTTTTTACGGTAAGGGTGAGGGAGGTCAGTACCTGTATATTGTGCCGGACAGGAACCTGGTGATCGTTCACACTGCCAACCCATCGGTCGGTAATGGCTATAAAGGAATAGAGCATGAAGATTTTATTTCCCTTGCGGGGATGATAATGGATGCACTTGACTGAGGTGCATCCCATTTCACCGTTTCTATCAGAGCAAGGGCCGGCAACGGGGTATATATAGTTAGAGTTGATGCGGGTACACATGTATGGTCGGATCGGGTTATCCTTTTCTGATGATCAGGACAGAAAATTTTTGATATATCCGGCAGTACTGAACTTCCTGCCGGCACCCCTTGCATTCATATACCTGATCTTGCCGAACACAGGC
>SLOE01000083.1 GCA_007132715.1 Bacteroidales bacterium | reverse complement strand
GCCTGGAAACCGAACGGCGTCATGGTGCGGTTGAATGCGGCACTCCTGGCTATACCGGCGGCAAAGATGTCAGAGTGCGAAAGCAGGTTGGAGGTCATGAAGCCCCCGTATGAATGACCGGAAACGGCAATCCTGCGGGGATCTGCCACACCCATCCCAACGATCTTGTTGACCGCAGCCTCGGCATTGGCTACAAGCTGCTCAACGAAAGTGTCATTGGGCTCCTCATCTCCCTCTCCCACAATCGGGAAGCTTGCGTTATTCAGCACTGCATACCCCTGGGTCACGAAGAGTACCACCGAGGTGCCCCCGACCCTTGTGAAGGTATATGGCGATCCTGTCACCTGTCCGGCAGCATCGGCGCTCCTGAACTCACGCGGATATGCCCAAAGTATGCCAGGCAGCGGTCCGTCAGTCTCCGGGTCATAGCCTGCAGGCAGATACAGTTCCGCCGTAAGGCTTACCCCGTCTTCCCTCTCATAATGGATCAACTCCCTTGTCACATCCCTGAGCTGCGGTTGCGGATCGGGGAAGAAGGTGATCTGGTCGGTCGATCCGGACCGCAGGTCGCGGATATAAAAATTCTGGGGTTCATCGGTTGATTCGCGCCGCGTCAACAGCCGGCCCCTGCGGGTATCGAGAAGACGGATGGGAACCTCATAGTAGGGGCTTTCAGATCTCCAGAGCCTGGATACCGATTTTGTCCGTATGTTGAATTCATCTACAAATGGCCGGTTACCTTCCGGTGAGGCGCCCATACCAGACAGGTAGAGCGACCTGCCGCGGTTATCGAACTGCAGCACCGAAAAGCCGTTTTCGTTCACCACGGTCATGAAGCTTCCCGGATCACCATAGCGGTCCTCCGTAGAGCGATCCCATATAACATCCTTGCCATCATGTGTATTGGGATTGAAGAAGCTGGTGACCATTCTCCGGTCGCTCCTCCAGAATTCATATACAACAGCCATATCGTCATTACCCCAGGTAATACCAGAGTAGCGTAGCTCCAGCTTAAGCCCCTTCTGAGGCTCACCGGCAAATGGTGCCTCCAGCCGCACAAGCTGATCACGGTAAGGCACATCAACCGAGGGATCTCCGCCGTCGAGCGCCTCAACCCAGTAAACGGTTGCCGGTGCGTCGTTGCGCCATGTAAAGGATCGGGGTCCCGGAGATGTTGCTCCGAACCCACGGGGCATCTCCTCCATCAGGGGAACCTCGGCAATCGTACGTACCAGTTGTCCCCCGGTATCCCATACCTCTACATTGTAGGGGAACCTGAACTGGGGAACAAGGTATGAAAAGGGTCTCTGTATACTCATCACCATCAGGTAGTTACCATCAGGGGATGAGCTTACGCTCCTGTATATCGCCGGGTCACCAATGTTGCTGCGGTTGCCGTTGATACTGATCTTTACAAGCTGCGCGGCAGCATAATACCCGAACAGCTCCTCATCGTGCCTGTCAGTTAAAAGATCCTGGAACGTCCTTGCAGGAGCCTGTCTTCCAATGCTCTCCTGCACCACCGGTCCGGCCGGTACTGCAGGCCGCCGGGGTATTTCGCCCCTGCCGGCAGGCACTTCGTTAAAGATCAGTGTCTCGCTGTCAGATAGCCAGGTAAAGGGATTGCCCAGCACATCATTCACAACCGGTTCGGTAAGCCTGAAGGCTTCAGCCTTTGACAGATCGGCATACCACAACTCAATACCATTGTCAACGGTTACAAGGAACGCTATTTTGCTTCCGTCGGGCGCCCACCTCACATTGTTGATCTTCGCCGGGTAAGGCAGTCCCCGAAGCCTCCTCTCATTCGTACCATCAATATCCATTACGCTGATCCCGGTATTGTACCTTGCCCTGCTGGGACCGTTCGTTGCCGGGTCGAAACGCACACCGGCAAGCCGGAGCTCTTCCCTTGCCAGTTCATCAATGCCGGGCATGCTCGGGTTATCAAACAGAAGCATCATCTCGCCGCGGGGGTGAATGCTGACTGACGGGGTGGCCGGGGCATCTACAATGGAAAGAATGTCATCGGGTGGCAGCATATAAGGTGTATCCAGTTGTGCATTAAGGTTAACGGAGCACACCACTGCCACGACAATACTTAACAATGTTGTCTTTGTTGCTTTTTTCATATCCGTTAATTATAGTTAGACTTATTTTTATTAATTGTATGAGCCAGGATGTTGTATCCGATATCACGTTCCTGCCTCCAAAAAGGGTCGTTAAATTAACTATTTTCTGTTACTTTTACATAAAAACAGGCAACATGTACGACAAAGAGAAGGAGATAATCGAAAAAGCCTGGGGAAACCGGGCTTTGATCGATAGCAGGGAGACCGCAGAAACCATTGAAAAAATAATAGGCAAACTCGACAGGGGTGAGATCAGGGTAGCCGAGCCCAAAGGTGACGGCTGGCAGGTAAATGACTGGGTCAAGAAAGCGGTGATCCTTTACTTCCCCCTGAGGAAAATGGAGGTTACCGGGGCAGGTCCCCTTGAGTTCCATGACAAGATGAGACTCAAAAAAGGATATGACAAGGCAGGAGTCAGGGTAGTGCCGCATGCTATTGCACGTTACGGGTCATACCTTGCCAGGGGAGTCGTGATGATGCCGTCTTACGTAAACATAGGCGCATGGGTGGGTGAAAATACCATGGTCGATACCTGGGCCACCGTAGGATCGTGCGCCCAGATAGGGAAGAACGTGCACCTCAGCGGGGGTGTGGGCATCGGAGGAGTGCTTGAGCCGGTGCAGGCCGCACCCGTCATAATAGAAGACAACTGCTTTATTGGTTCCCGCTGTATCGTGGTCGAGGGAGTCAGGGTGGAGCGTGAAGCGGTTCTGGGAGCCAATGTAGTACTGACCATGTCAACAAGGATA
Organism: Bacteroidales bacterium; assembly: GCA_007132715.1. Taxonomy (GTDB): domain Bacteria; phylum Bacteroidota; class Bacteroidia; order Bacteroidales; family PUMT01; genus PXAP01. Next base: position 4,849 of record SLOE01000083.1, on the reverse strand, counting down.
ATAGATGTGACAGGCAGCTCACCCCGTGAAATGAAAGGGGTGGTACCCGGTGGTTCGGTTGTCATACCCGGCACTTTCCCTAAAAAATTTCCCGCCGGTGAATACCAGGTACCCTGTGCCCTGATAATAGGGAAAAGAAAAAAATCTACCGATCTGAAGACATCCCTCAATGAAGCTCTAAGGGAGTACAATGTCTCCGTATAGCCTCCGGTAAACAGAAAAACCCGTTAACCCAAAAATCATGAATGAAGATCTGGAACGTGCCCTGGAAACGCTCCAAAAAGGCGGTACCATCCTTTATCCTACCGATACCATATGGGGCATAGGATGCGACGCCACCAACAACAGGGCGGTAATGAAGGTTTTTGATATCAAGAACCGTGAAGACACCAGGCAGATGCTGATCCTGATCGATGAACCCTCCAGAATTGATCAATATGTCATGGATGTGCCGGAAATAGCATTCAATTTCATCGACGCGGCAAAGAGGCCATTGAGCATTATCTTTCAGAATGCCAAAAATCTGGCCCCGGCGCTTATCGGCCATGACCATACAATAGGCATCAGGGTTGTGAAGGATGATTTCTGCAGAGAACTTATCAGAATGCTGGGAAAACCTGTCGTCTCAACCTCGGCCAACATTTCAGGCAGTCCGCCACCCGGCAGCTTCAGCAAGATAGCTCACAGTATAAAGGAGGCGGTTGACTACATAGTAGTTCACCGGCAGGATGATGTCAGGAAGTCGTCCCCTTCTGACATCATCAAGTTCGGCGAAGACGGCGAAATAATCAAGATACGTTAGCGCTGGTACACTCGCGTAAATGTGACGGACTAGAGCCGGGTTGGCAGATGCGTTTCAGCGATCTCTCAGCCGGGTTTAACCGCCTGGTCTTCCGGCGGGTTGCCGGGAGCCGGACTCAGTTGGCGTTCACTACACGGCCCGAACCGGTTATCCGTGCGTCGATAAGCGGATTGCCCGTATATATAACACGGCCGCTGCCCGATATGCGTACATTCAGGTCAGACAACACATGGATGTTGCAGCGCCCGGAACCTGTTATCAGTGCATCGGCATTCTCAACCGGCAGGTTTCGGGCTTCTATCCGGCCCGACCCGCTTATAACGATTTTCGACTTCTCCAGTTTCCTGCCCCCTCCTATAGTAAGCCTTCCCGATCCCGAAACTGTAACATCAAGCTCATTTGCGTCCAGCTCCTCTAATTCAACCCTGCCGCTTCCGCTTATGGTTACAGCCATCCTGCCGGTTTTGACAGGGCCTTCGGCATAGATAGTGGCTGATCCTGATAGGGTTATCCCCTCAAGCTCAGTCATAGTAATATATACATACAGTTCATCACTCCTTCTGTACCTCCACCGTGAAGGCATCCGTATGCTGAGCCGGCCATTTTTCACTTCGGTTACGAGGTTTTCAACTACCCTTCCGGAACCCTCAATAATAACCTTCTGCTCCTCACCCTGCATGAGATAGACCTCTCCGGGCACTGCCACATTGATGCTTCTGAATTTTTCAACTTTCCTTTCCTCAGCCGGCAGGTCCCTCTGTGCTACTGCGGTGCCAGCCGTTATAGCGGTTAACATCAGGGCTATAAGTGTAATTCTTGCTGTATTTGACATAATTGTTGATTTAGATTGATAAAGCCGGCGAACCGGTATTTATATTCCAAAGACTTCATAAAAAAAAAATCGCAGCATGCTTTTTTGATTATTTTTGTATAAAGCATAAACGGACACCTTATCCCTGAAATACCTGACAAGAAATACAATGACTGACGAACATCACTACGGATATGAAGAGAGGGGGCACACCCCAAGGTGGATGATCTTCCTTCTTGACCTGGTCATTAGCATCTCATCAATGGTATTAGCCTACCAGCTCAGGTTCAATTTCTCAATTCCCGCCGAATGGAGCTCCAGGTTTTCGCTTGTCTTCCCGCTTGTAATTATTGTCAGGGGCGGCAGCTTTCTTTTTTACAGGACATTTGCCGGACTGATCAGGTATACCGGGACCGGCGAATCAGGAAGGCTTCTTTATGTGGCAAGCACGGGCACGGGTGTCCTGACGGGCATCAACCTGCTTGCCTACGTGGTTACCGGTGGCATACTCCTGTTCCCAATGTCAGTCCTCCTAATTGACCTTGTGGTACTGCTATTTTTACTCACCACCACAAGGATGTTCATGAGAAACACCTATTACGAGCTGTTCAACAAGAGAGATGACCGGAAAGGGGTTATTATATACGGGACCGGCCAGGGAGGACTTGTATTGAAGCACACCCTTGAAAGAGAGATGGGCCGGAACTTCAGGGTGGTCGGCTTCATGGATGAAACTGAACGCATTGCAGGAAAGAAGATAGAAGGAGTAACGGTACACGATGTTGGCGATCTCAGGGCATTTTTGGAAAGTACACCCGTCCATTCCTTTATCTTCTCAAAAGACCCTCCTTCCCCTGAAAAAAAAGTCGATATTGTCGATGTATGCCTTGATTTCGACATGAAAGTCCTTTCGGTGCCCCACATATCATCCTGGATATCATCCAGGCTTGCTTTCAACCAGATAAAGTCGGTGCACATTGACGACCTCCTTGAACGGACACCTGTACCGGTAAATGACAGCCGCATAAGTTCGCTCCTCTCGGGCAAGGTTATTATGGTTACCGGCGCTGCCGGATCCATAGGTAGCGAAATAGTGAGACAGGTCAAGGATTATGGTCCGGGCGGACTTATCCTGGTTGATCAGGCGGAATCAGCCCTTTACGATCTGGAACTTAAAATCAGAGAGGAGTTCGATCAGGAAAAGTGCAGGATCGTTGCAGCAAATGTAGCCGATGAAACAAGGATGGCCAGCATATTTGCCGATCATAAGCCGCAGATCATCTTCCACGCAGCCGCCTACAAGCATATTCCGATGATGGAGAATAACCCGGCAGAGGCGTTGCGAACCAATATCTGTGCCACAAAACTGCTGGCACAACTGGCAAGCGACCATGGCTGCGACAAATTTGTGTTCATCTCGACCGACAAGGCGGTCAATCCCGCCAATGTAGCCGGTGCATCCAAAAGAATTGCCGAATTGTGCCTGCTTGACATACAAAACAGGTCCAAAACGCGCTTTTCAATTGTCCGTTTCGGTAATGTGCTGGGTTCCAACGGATCGGTTATCCCGCGTTTCAGGAAGCAGATTGAGACAGGCGGACCGGTCACAATAACACACCCTGAAGTGACCAGGTATTTCATGACCAGCACCATCGCCGCCCAGCTCATCCTGGAAGCAGGTGCGATGTCGGAAAAAGGAGAGATATTTGTATTTGAGATGGGGCATTCCATCAGGATCTATGACCTTGCCAGGAAGATGATCAAGCTTACCGGACTGGTACCCGGCCAGGATATAGAGATCAAATTCACCGGGTTGCGGACGGGCGAGAAGATCAATGAAGAGATTATGTATACCCACGAGTACACCGCACCGACCGACAACCCCAAGATCAGCCTTGTGCTCGACAGGAAAAGATCAGGTGCCGGAATATCCGGAAAAATTGAAGCACTTACACAGCTTCTTTCCGAAAACGATAATGATAAAATACTGGCTGCATTCAGGGACATGCTTCCCGGGTTTCAACATGCAGCAGCAGTCAAAGGCGAAGAATAAAGAACACTGAATTAAAAATCCCTGACCATGTCATCCAAAGACCAGGAGTTCCCTGCCCACGTATTCCTTCATTTTGCCCCTGTGCAGATAAGGTTTAACGATATAGACATTATGGGGCATGTCAACAATTCAGTGTTCCAGCACTATTTTGACTATGCACGGCTGCAGTATTTCAGGCATGTGCTGGGCAGGCATCTCACCTGGGAAAAAGAGACACTGATACTGGCGTCAATATGTGTTGATTACCACTGCCCTGTTCATATAAATGACAGGATTGAGGTTGCAACAGGAACTGTAATGGTGGGTAACAAAAGCATCCATATGGTGCAGGAGGTGCGCGAGACTGAAAGCGGCAACATCATGGCCTCAAGCCGTTGCGTACTGGTAGCCTTCGATGCCGCAAGTAACTGTTCGATTCCCCTTCCGGGGGAATGGAGACAGAGTGTCATATCATTTGAAAAGGAGATCAGGCTTAAGTACGGTTAGGAAATGATCACAGGTACAGATCCAGCAGTCCGCCAGGCGCCGATATCTCAATGACCCTCATCACGATATCGATCCTCTCAATTAAATCCTCATGGAAGGGTATCAGCACCTCCCGGTCCTCAAACTCAATACGCATAACCGGATTATCCGGATATTCCACAACTTCCAGGAGTATTCCGGTATACCCCCTCTCCCTGTCAAAAACCCTGAATCCCACGATATCGCTGTAACCCTCTTCCCGGTTCCCGTTGCTCTCTCCAAAATCCCTGCTGGACAATACACGGCATCCTGCCAGAAATCCGGCCTGCGCGGCAGTCTCTATTTCATCAAATTTTATAAGCGCAGTATAGTCGGTCAGGAACCTGAACCCTGCAATAAAAAAAGGGACCGGTATTCCGTCCACTTCGACAAATACCGTATCCCCTTCGTTTAGTTCTTCTTCAGTGAAAAACGCGAGTTTGAGAACCAGGTGCCCACTGATCCCATGAATTTTCAGAAGCTCGCCCAACAATTTTAAATCCCCGGCATTTTGCATGCAGAATATTTATCGTGTCAAGCCTGGCTGATCATGGTAAGGTGCCGGGATCATCGACGATCCTTTCCACCGGCTGGCTTTTATTCCTTCTTCTCAGCTGCGGGCTTTTCCTCTGCCTTATCAGCCTCTTTCTTCTCCTCTGCAGGTTTCTCCTCTGCAGGT
>SLOE01000067.1 GCA_007132715.1 Bacteroidales bacterium | reverse complement strand
TGCTTCAGTGGTGAGTACCCCCGAAGATATTCCCATAGCTATGATGACCAAAAACGATGGAGACACCGATTATATTTTTTCTGTTGCCATGAGGCCCGGCACAACTGAAGCCATCTTCACGCTCAGCGGCGGTAAGGAAGTGAGCGTCATTGGCGAGGACAGGACTATCCCGGTTGAAAACGGCACATTCAGGGATACCTTTTCCGATTATTCCGTGCATATTTATAAAGTAACCAGGTGATCTGATCCCCGTGCCAGCCGGCTGTCCGCCACGTAAAGCCAATCCTTGCGATACCCAAAAATCATCCGGTGACGGTCATGGTCAGATATTTCCCTTTTCAGGGAATTAAACTCTGCAGATCCTATTACCCGGTAATGGTCCTGACCGCTCAGGTGCCGATTCTGACCGTTCGTCATTTTTCCTGGACATTTTCTGGCAGGCAGGCAATTCTTTTCCTAAATTTATATAAGGACCGTTGATAACCCGGCACTGGCAAGTCTTCCACTGGTTTACACAGACATATCGATCCAGGCACGCGGCCTGTTCCAGTCCCCCATCGAAAGGCAGACAATTACAGCACGGGTGATTGTCACACGAGGCAGCCTTTTTAATTTGTTATGGGACAAAACTGGATGGCAAAGGAAGTGAATAGTATCGTGGTTAGTCAAATTAACCAGATAAAGCTGGGAGCCCAACATTAAAGCCGATGGATGAACTATTGAAAGTAAAAAGGAGATTTTTCCGGGATGGCAAGGAAAGGTTTCTCAGGATAGTCGAAAGGGAGTTGAATGATTTTGGATAGGAATGTGAGAGGAGGTAGTTCTGGAGCTTAGTATTCAGATCGGATAATCTGGAGACGAAAGCTGATAAGTCCAGGTATATTTTCATCGCTCACTATGATACCTTTCCTTGCAAAGCAAAATCCCACTGGCTGAAAACCCATAACCTCAGGTAGGTGCAGTACATGGCCGGTCATAAATATGTAAGCAGCACAGAACGCTACCAGGGCAACAGCCTGGATAAGCCGCAAAGGAAGGTATAAAAGTTTCATCCTCTCGCTGATAAAATGTTTTAAGATCGCAAATTGCGACTTTAAAGAAGCATAAATTAGTTTCTTGTAAACCTGAAGGTTATGACTAAAAAGAACCTGATTGTTGCTATCCCTGATGAAGTAATTATGGATAAGATCTATCTGATACGGGGTCAGAAGGTAATGCTTGATAGAGATCTTGCGGAGCTTTACGGGGTAGAAACTAAACAATTAAAAAGGGCTGTAAGACGAAATATAAGCCGTTTCCCGGAAGACTTTATGTTTGAATTATCTGATGCTGAGTTCACAGATTTGAGGAGCCAATTTGGCACCTCAAGTTGGGGAGGTGTTCGTTATGCTCCAATGACCTTTACAGAACAGGGAGTAGCCATGTTATCAAGTGTATTAAACAGCGAAAGGGCAATCTCAGTAAATATCCAGATAATACGGATCTTTACCAGAATACGGGAGTTGCTATCTACCCACAAGGAAATCCTTCAAAAGCTTGAATTGCTGGAGAAAAAAGACATAGAACAGGACGAAAAGATCATGCTAATCTTTGAATACCTCAAGCAACTGGAAAAAGCCAAGCAGGTAGAACTGGATCAGAAAAATCGCAACCCCATAGGTTACATACGACATAAAAAGAAATAGTCACCATTTTAATCCCTCCCACACCCAGCCCCCTTTGCAGCAGTTTTTTATCATGCCTTTTGCAGGTTTTGGCAGGCAGGTAATTATTTTCCTGAATTTATAAGGACCGGGTAATAACTTCTGCCCGGCAGCCAGGTGCTGGTCGGCATCAAAGTGGCAGTCTGCACACACTCAGAATGCCCATCCGACATTGATGAATGCCAGGATCCTGTTTGTTGTGGGACTGTATGAGAAGGTAGTTCTCAAGGGTCCTGCTCCTGTAAGAAAGCCAAGGTCAAGTGCCGCACCCAGTATGAAATTGTCGCGTGTGAGGTTGTAAGGCTCAAAGATCACGTAGTCAAAAAGGGCGGCGTTGATAATGGGTGTGACGAAAAACCGGTCCCATACATTGTACTGCCAGCCCATTGCACCGGCAAGTATTGCCGGTGTCATCAGCTCATATTCGGTCAATCCTGCAAAGAAGACCTGTTCTCTCAGGTATGGATAGATGCCGCCTACGTTGAACATATTCATGAAATCCTGGTGATAATCGAAATTATATCCTCCCTGGAACTGTGTAAATGATGTAAGCTTGTGGCTTACCGGGATGTAAGATTCCCAGTTAAACCTTGCCTGCAGGAAGTTATTTACGGTTATGCCTATATCTTCAAGTGTCAGAATGCTTCCTGCCGCATCGGTGATGTCAAGGGAGGGGTCCTGATTGAAATACCAGGTAGCTGAAAGCGAGCCTCTCTGCCCTCTTTGCGGGAAAGCATGCCTGTTAACTGAATGCATTCTCCATCTCAGGAAGCTTTTGATACCGCTGTTACTGCCTTCGATCCGGATATCTGACCGGGTGCCCGGGGTGAGGCGCTGATGGTACAATGCGGTGCCGGCGGTCAGGTAGCTTCTCCTGCCTGTTATCCTGTTGATGGATGTTTCAAAATGGGTGTAACTCTGACTGTACCTGGAAACAGGTTCAAAATCCTCGTAAACATCAAACGAGAAATAGTCGCCTGAAAAGTTTGTGTTTATCCAGGTCCGCTGTCTTTCGCCGGTAAAGAGATCGATCCCGGCATATATAGCGGGTTTCTCGCCAATACGTGCCCTGACTTCCGCCGAAAGGTTGTACAGTAAAAACTTATTTAACGAGATGCCTGCAATGATACCGACACCAAGAAAGGAGTTGTAGTGCAATGAAGCACTGATTTTGTTGAAGGGATCCTCATGAAAATTAAAGCCGAGGATGGCAGCCGGTTCATTCGGATCAGGCCGTGCCAGATCATAGTCGATCCTGCTGAAATAACCGGTGGCGAAAAACCTGTTGGTTATCCTGGTAAAATCACGTGGTCTGAGTGTGTCGCCTCTGCTAATGCCGGAAATGTTTCTGATAAAACTTTCCCTGACCCTGTCCAGGCCGTTGAAGGCAACCGAATCGACTACAATGAAATCTATACGGGGCAGATATCTTTCTTCTGACACATCTGAACCAGGTGTCTCCTGTGTTCCGGCTTGATCCTCCTGTTTGTCCTGTCTTGCAGCCCTCTGTGCCTGAGCAAGCTCCTTAAACCGGGGGTAGTATTGCCTGGCTGCCTTTTTTCCTCTTTCAATCATCTCAGGTGCATTATCAAAACTTGCGGCGGTAAAGTCAACCAGGTCAGGCTCCACGTAGATATCTGTCAAATCCCGGTTAACATTGAAACGTTGTGCATCCTGGAAAAACCCCATCTGGTAAAGAATATCAACCGGTGTAATCAGTTCGGCGGCAGGTCTCAGGCCCTGTGAAACATTCATGCCGATCACAAATTCGGCACCCATATCTTTTACCACATCAACAGGGAAATTGTTTACAACACCACCATCAACAAGCTTTCTTCCGTCCCGTTCAACTGTTGTGAATACCGCGGGAATAGCAAGGCTTGCCCTGATGGCGCTCACTATGTTGCCGCTGTTCATGACAACTACATCGCCGGTCTCGATATCTGTGGCAACACAGGCAAAGGGTATTGAGAGGTCCGAAAAATCATCAAGGTGCCTTACATGGAAAAAAAGCTCCTGTAAAATGTTCCACATCTGCTGTCCCTCTATCACGCCTGTTTTTATCCGGAAGCGTCCTTTCTCGAAAGGCAGCTCTATGATGTTTCGTTCAAAGTTAGCACGGTGGCGCAGGTGAACATTTTCAAGTTCAGCAAACCGGCCGAGGGCTGCATTCCAGTCCATCGACAGGGCAAACTCCTCGATCTCAGCTGCAGTGTACCCGGCAGAGTACATGGCCCCGGCTATGCTGCCCATGCTGGTGCCTGTTATATAATCAATTTTTAACCCTGCGCTGTCAATTATGTGCAGCAGACCCACATGTGCCAGTCCCCGTGCCCCGCCGCCGCTAAGCGTCAGTCCGATAGAACCCGGCCCACCGGTTGCCGGAGAGGGCCCGGGCAGGCTGATACCTGACTGGGCCGTTATTACCAGCAATAAAAATAAAGTGATGGTTCTGGCTGAAGATGTGCCAGCAAGCCCGGTTAAGCAGTTGGATAAATTTGCCCAATTCATTTGATTTTCAACAACGTCGAGGATATTTGGCAGTCTGGCCTGAGATTAACACACAATTTTTAAAGATAACAAATAATGAGACATTAAATTGTACCAATACCTGCTGGTTATCGATTAACTTGCAGATTCCCGAAAAATACCATTGATGTCAAATCCAGATTGCAGGACAAATAAGAATTGGCATTTCACCCTGGGGCAGGATGAAATGCTGAATGAAGCTTTTATAATCGAATTTTCTGCAAGCAGAAGGAATACGCTGAGCATGTCAGTTCGGCAAAACGGCAGGAGACAAAGCTGTCGCGGCTGGAAAAGGTAACACCAATGATCTTAAAAGGAGTCGGTCTCCATGACAAATACAAATAGTGCGTACCGGCCGGCTGAACCCGGCCAGCCTCTCTCAGCCAACACCTCTCAGCGACAGCATGACGCTGAAAACTGCCAGGAATGTAAGTCCGAACATCACACCAAGGGCATAGGCCGGCGACTGGTTTTTCACGTTCCGGGTGCTGTAAAGGTACACCGGCAGGAAAATCACAAAAGGCAGGGGAATACCAAAAACGAGCAACACCCCGGCGCCTGGCCAGTGCATTATTTTGAAAAGTGCAGCAGTCAGGCTGATGGCGAAAGCGACGAAGGTCACGAAATGCAGCCATTTATATATGTATAGATTATAATTCATGTTCAGCATAATACATTTGTCAGGGTCAACTCATGGGATCATGGACGTATGTACTGGAGGCCATAATTCGGATTAAGAATGATCTTCATTGCTTCAAGGAACTCCTTAAGCTCGGCAATCCTTTCTGCGGCAGTGCTCCTGCCCTTCTCGGTAAGCGAATAGTAAATGCGGTTCCTGTTGTTTGCAACTGCCGACTCAGTCTTTACGACACCCTCTTTTTCAAGTTTGTGCAGGACAGGGTAAATCGCCCCGAATGTAAGCTCTACCTTCCCATCGGTGATCTTTTTCACTTTCTGGGTTATCTCATACCCGTACATTCTTTTGTTCTCAGACAGCAACTTCAGGATTATCGGACTGAGAGTTCCCTTGATCAGGTTGTTTTTGTTCATTGTTCAGCCAACTTCTATAATTTACTTAGATATAATTGATACAAATATATATAAGAAATTGATATATGCAAAAGATTTTTTTTTTTTTTTAAAAAAATATATTGGCCGGTATAATTGCCAGGAGTTTGCATGCCGTCAATTCTGCAAGATGGCCGCAGGTAATGATTTTCACAGGGTGATTGCCGGAATGCCAGAAAGCATTCTTTGAGAAATCCATCGATAATAATTGTAAATTTTACACTTTCTATTTATTATTGCCTCCTGTAATGATGCTTGCACAATATACAGACCTCTTTAAGATGGCCGGGAAAGTTTCTGCCATGTTTGCCCTGGTCTTAATATTGTTTGCCCACGCAAGATGCAAACAGGTTATTGAGCCCCAGAACCCGGTTATTCATGCCGATGTGCCCGACGCCTCGATTGTCCGCGTCGACAACACATATTACATGGCCAGTACCACCATGCATATGAGCCCGGGAGTGCCCATCATGAGATCTATCGATCTCGTCAACTGGGAGATCGTTAATTATGCATATGATATACTCGAAGATATTGACCAGTTGAACCTGGTCAATGGCAGGAACGCTTATGGCAGGGGTTCATGGGCCCCCGGTATGAGGTACCATAACGGGACCTTCTATGTCAGCACTTTTTCAGGAACCACCGGGAAGACCTATATTTTTAAAACAGAGGATATTGAAAACGGACCATGGGAGACCATTTCATTCAGTCCGTCTTATCACGACCATACCATCTTTTTTGACGACGATGGCCGAATATACATGATATGGGGTGTCGGAAGGCTGATGATGGTCGAATTGAAGGATGACCTTACGGGGATAAAGGAGGGAACCGAGCGTGTCCTGATCGAAAATGCCAGCAAACCTGCAGCAGATGACCTGATCCTTCCGGCTGAGGGTTCACAGCTTTTCAAGATTCATGGCAGGTACTACCTTTTCAATATTGCCTGGCCAAGAGGTGGCATGAGAACAGTTATCATACACAGGGCTGATGAAATAACAGGTCCTTATGAAGGCCGGCTGGCGCTCGCGGACAGGGGTATTGCGCAGGGCGGACTGATCGATACTCCCGGGGGCGAATGGTTTGCCTATCTTTTCCGCGACTTCGGATCGGTAGGCCGTACCCCGTATATTGTTCCTGTAGAATGGGATGATGGGTGGCCGGTACTGGGTGTTGAAGGGCAGGTACCAGGCTTGCTGGATCTGCCTTCCCATAAGGGACTGATCCCCGGAATCGTTGCCTCTGATGATTTCAGACGCCGAAGCGGTGAACCTGATCTGCCCCTGGTCTGGCAGTGGAACCACAACCCTGACAATTCACTCTGGTCGGTAAACCGTGAGGAAGGTTCCCTGCGGCTTAGCACGGGACGTGCTGACACCTCATTTGTGATGGCCAGGAACACCCTTACCCAGAGAACTATCGGGCCTGTATGCTCAGGGGAAACCCTAATAGATGTTTCCGGAATGAAAGAAGGCGATTTTGCAGGTCTCGCCCTGTTACAACAGAGGTACGGTCTGGTGGGTGTCAGGTATGAAAGCGGAAGTAAATCGATTGTAATGGTTAATGCCCAATCTGGCAGTCCGGTCGAGGTGGAGCGTATTGCACTGGATCAGGATCAGCTGTACCTTAAGGCGGAATGCGATTTCAGAGACCTGGCCGATGTTGCCCGTTTTTTTTACAGTCACGACGGGAAAACATGGGAACAGATCGGTTCACAACTTCAGATGGCATATACCCTGCCGCATTTTATGGGGTACCGCTTCGGCCTGTTCAATTATGCAACCATCGGGCCCGGTGGCTATACAGACTTCGACTACTTCCGCGTAAGCGATAATATAGTGGAACTACAATAAGCTCTTACGAATGTGAGACCGAGTAAATCAAGATGAATTGGAAATCTTAAAAATTCCGGAACATGAAAAAGTTGCAAATACTATTAATTGGTGCATTAGCTGCGGTATTTCACCTGGCAGACCTGCATGGCCAAAGTGGCACGGCCGGGCATGGGCCTGTTTTTTCGCAATTTGTTTACCAGGGAGACGACCAGGTTTATAAAGACCATCCGCTCGAACCTGATGAGTTTTACACTCCCATACTTCAGGGTTGTTATCCTGATCCTGCAATTATCAGGCATGGAGATGATTATTTCATGGTGCATTCATCCTTTGCTATGGTACCCGGGGTTCCTATCTTCCATTCGAACGACCTGGTCAACTGGAGGCAGATAGGGCATGTGCTGGACAGGCCTTCGCAGCTGAAGGTGGAACATACCGGTATAAGCGCCGGGGTCTATGCTCCTGCAATAAAATTCAATCCTCATAACGAGACATTCTACATGATCACAACGCAGTTCGCGGGCGATTTCGGGAATATGGTCGTGACGACCAAAGATCCGTTTGAAGGATGGAGCGATCCCTATAAGCTTATTTTTAACGGGATAGACCCGTCCCTGTTCTTTGATGATGATGGTAAGGCTTATGTTGTGCACAATGATGCACCCGATGAGGGGAAGGAGCTCTACTCAGGGCACCGGGTTATCAAGATATGGGACTTCGACCTTGAAAAGAACCAGGTGATACCCGGAACGG
>SLOE01000103.1 GCA_007132715.1 Bacteroidales bacterium | reverse complement strand
TAAGGGATCCTGGCCGGATACAGCGCAAAAGGTGAAGCTTATTGAAAGTGCCAGTATTGCTATCCTTAAATTTATCATAGCGATCAGTTGACTGATATTTTAATCCTGGTGGAAAAAGGGTTCCCCGACATGGAGACGCCTTCCACAATTATTGCATATGTACCCTTCAGGTCGCCGGTATAAAATGAGATATCCTGCAAAACACCATCGATAATGACAGGCTCAGGTTCCCAGAAAAGGGTTTCCCGCAGATCCGGGAAGCTTTGCCTCTCAGCATGCAATCCGCTATGGTCTGTATTCCTGAACTTAATACCGTTCAATTGCGGCCTGGTTTCGATCTCAATGCGATGCCGGTCAGGCGGCAGGCGCTTGTTACCTTCAGAACTGAACAGCCCGACAATACCGTTGAACCTCAGGTTTCCGAATGACCAGGGCACACTCAGCACCTCAACCGTGGAGAGGTCACCTGATGTGTATGAGGCAATATCGTTAAAACCGCGTGCATAAACACCATTGATGAAAAATGCGGGGGGGCCGATATATGTCCGTGTTCTCGCACATATCACAGCAGGACTGGCATTGTCACCTCTTCCCCTGATCCTCAGATCCGGAACTATCTCGTTGGCAATTTCAGTCATGTTGTCAAGCGGCACATAATCAGATGTCCTGATCCTGTGTGTCGGCGCCCTGTAAAGGAAAGGTATGGTATAAAACCCGTAACTCTGATCGGTTTCAGTCTCTGTGTAAGAGGGAATATTGTAGGCCTGCCTGGTACGGCTTGCCGTTATCGCCTCCTCGATGAAACCGGCAATATTCTCATGCGGCAGCAGGCTGACAGGAGTGAAGGGTAGCGGAGCAAACTTTTCCCGGAGAGTTATCCTGGAGTTCGCGACATCTCTGCTTTCCCCGGAAAGGTTAATATAAACAGGTTTACCCCGGTAGTAATCATTGAGCATAAAATGAAATGATCCGTCGGGCCTGGTTCTGCTGTATTGCAGGTTAACTAACGTATCTGAGGCAGAGAGAAAAACAGTTGCGTCAGCTACCGGGTCACCATTGCTTATGTCGGTCACCACCCCGCTTATTACCGGGTTGCGCAGTTCAGGCACTATGGTTGTTTCCGTTTGCGGTTCCGGGTATTGTACTTCCGGTTCAATAAGCAGTTTTGCAGGCATAAAACCGTCGCCGGTAAGGATGAATGAGGCATCATCATATATGCCGCGCACAGCAGCACTTCCTGAAAAGGTCCTGGTAATTGCCGGACTGTTCAGTAAAAGCCCCTCTTCACGGGTAACCGTAACCGATGCCGATGCGACTGCTTCAACGGCATTATGGTTGCTGAAGCCCAGTATGACCTGTTCCCTGGTGCCATAGTTATCTTTCTCAGCTTGAATTTCAACAGAAGGGGGGGCAGGAACTAAACTGTACCAGTCAGTCTCCATTATTATCTCCTCCCTTTCGCAGAATACCGACAGGGTCAGGGGGCCGTAACCCAGCAGGTGCGGATCGACGATGAACCTGTAATCCCCTGCGGCAGGCCTGCTGTCCCCTTCCCATAAGATTGTCCTGTTCCGGGAGATCCGTATCGTCCTTACGGCGTCATCCTGTTGATGAAAGTCAAGCGACAGGGCTATGTTTCCACCTGCTTTCTCAAGACTTAAAGTGTGTTCACTACTATTATCAGGGGTTAGCAGTACCGAGAAAGCCCCGGTTCCTGAGGGGATGAATTCTGCAGTTACCCCTTTTACAGGTTGCGGTGCCAGAATCTCCCGGCCCGGCCTGTTTCTCCCGAAGAAGTCTCCTAAACCGGCATCAAACCGGTTGATTGAAACAAATTGCTTTCTGTAGGGAGGTTCGCCCTCAATCAGCATCCTGTTGGTCCATGCCGACAGGATGTATATACCGGTACGGAGCGTATCGGCGAGCAGAATACCGCCGTGCGCCGACCGGCTGTCTGCAGTAATTTCCATAGTTTCAAGCGGTTTGCCGTCGCTGCTGTTCACTGAGATATATGCCACCCTGCTGTGACCGGTCGTCCGCCCCTGTTTGCCCGTGCTGATATACAGTTTGAAAAAGATCATGTCACCTGCAAGGTAGATGTCCCTGTCAGTATGTACATGGACCTTCTCACCCGGAAGGCCTTCGGGTTCAAGCGGTGCCCGCCGGGTAAGCCCAAAGCCCGGATCTGCACCGGAAATGACCAGGAATAACAAAATTATGGTAACTAATTGTAAATGTTTCATATCGCCTGTCAGTTGTTCCAGAATGGAGGCATTTCATTCACATAGCAGCCTGCCGCGGGTATATCGTCATAAATATCGGTCGCTTCGAAAAAGATGTTGCTTCGATGTGGCGGCGATCTCATTATGAAAGCGCTGCTGGTGACTGACGACGCCTCGAAAAAACCCGTTGCAAACCTTTCCGGATCTGAAACAGATATAATGTTGCCATCTATCTGCGACGGGATAGGGGCAAAAACTGTTTCGTCAGATGTCAGTTGTTTGTTTATGTTGAGATAGTAGTTATATGTATCATTGTTAATGGTGTAAAGGGTTACCCTGATCAGGAGGCTGCGGAGTACGTCATAAAGATCAAGCCTGTACTCTGTTTTATCGAACGGCATGAATGCAACCACGTTATTGCTAACGTCGCCCGGCCTGTTACTTGTCGCCGGAAGGTTTATGTTATCCAGTCCCTCGAAACGCCTCAACTCTTTCCAGCAATAATACCTTACGGGCTCGAGAAAGGAGCCTCCTTCATATGTGTATAGGACCTTAACATCAGACCTGAACCTGATGTTTGCCTGGCTTTTCCTGTTTTCATCAACGATAAGGGTGGCATTAACACCACTGATCTCTTCAATTATCAGCCGGCCGCTGTTTGAAATCCTGGTCCGCGTCCTGTAAGAAGTGTCAGCCAACAGCTCCCTGATTCCGTGATGTGGCAGAATGGTCTGGGGAGCAGACCTGTACTCGTCGCCTTCCGGTGTCTGAATGTGCAGCACATATGTGTTTCCCACCTCACCTCTAAGCATTGACGGCGACCGGTACTCCCCGGGCCGGGAGGACCGGGTAAACATGTAGATATCACCGTTATTGCCGGTAACATATACGTTCGCATCATTGACAGGCTCCGGAAGTTTTTCGCTGAAATAGACCGAGGTATACGACAACCTTACAAAGTAGGGCCCGGGTTCGTCTGTAATAAGACCCTCGACAGTTATTATTTTTGCAGGAGGATCAATTTCCGGGTAGTACAGCTCCTTGCAACTGTTCATGGAGAAGATGCCCGTAATTAAGATCATTATTATATATGCCCTGCTCATCATAAGGTGGTTAAAAAGTAAAATTATATGTTATTGTTGGTAACGGCCTGCCAATAATATAAAGGCTGTACAGACTGTATCTCTGGTAATTGGTTGTTTCTGAGGGTTCTGTCCTTTCATAGAAGGTTGAATAGATATTTTTTCTGCCGTACACATTCACTACAGAGATTGTCCATCTGCTCTTCCAGCTTCTTGTAAGCCGCAATGAACCGTCAAAACTGAGCGACAGGTCAAGCCTGTGGTAATCGGGCAGCCTGTACTTGTTCCTGTCGGAAAAATATATAAGGAGTTTCCCGTCATGAATGAAAGAGAGTTCAGGAAGTGTTACCGGCCTGCCCGTATTATATGAGAAGGTGCCGCCCAGTCTCCATCTCCTGCTAAGCTGCAGGTTGGCATTCAAAACCAGGTTATGGGGCCGGTCAAAACCGGCAGGGAAATAACTGTTGCCGTTTATCTGCTCAGTCCTGAACGGACTGGTAGTCCGCCTGTATGAACCGGAATAGGTATAGCTGACCCATCCGTTCAGCATACCGGTCAGTCGCCTTATGTAAAGTTCAGCCCCGTAACTGTATCCTTTGGCATTCGTAAGGTCTGTTTCAAGCGCTGAGTTAAGCATTATGGAGGCATTGTTCCCGGGCTCGATAATATTTTTCATCCGCTTGTAATAAACCTCCAGCGAGGCTTCCACATCGTTGTCGAACAGGTTCTTGAAGAAACCGGCAGCTACCTGGTCGCTGATCATCGGAGGCTGGTAAACGTTACTAAGGTACCACACATCTGCAGGAGTGGGAAGAGAGTTATTTGAAACCACATTTATATACTGGTTAATTCTGCTGAGGCTCATCTTAACCGATGCCGAAGAGTTAAACTGGTACCTGATACTGAGCCTCGGCTCCAGTCCCCCAAAACCTGCCATGATTTTGTTGTTGCCATATCTTGTTGAGTCGATAACGGCATTTCCTGTTCTGGGGACATCTTCCTGGTATGAATATATTGTACCGGGTCCCAGCCGGGCATAATGTGTATACCTTATCCCGGCCTCAGCCGATATCTCATTGGTGATTTTTATGTCGCCCGCCGCGTAACCGGCAAACTCAACCGCTTTTTGAGGTTCAATGCTTAATTGTTCAACTGTTGAACCGGGTCCGTAAGGGGAGAGGTTACCCGGCTCAATAATGTAATGTATGGCATTTATTCCCGCTTCAAAGGTGTTTTCGGGGCTGTGATAAAAGTTCATGTTCCATTTCAGGTTGCTGTAGCTTATACCCGATTCCAGGCTGTATGCATTGGAAGGGTTAAGGGGACTGGTGCCGTTTACATTGTACCGGTACCCGCTGTGTCCCGCCATAAGAGATGACAGCACTCTTTGTGATATAACGCGGTTCCACCGCACTGACCCCAGCAGGCTGGCATAGTTGTAGTGTGCATTCTCACTGAAAGCAAAACCGTCATGACTGTAATAACCGAACAGTCTGATGTTGTTGTTATTGTCGATGGGAACAAAGGCGATGCCTGTAATATCATAGAACCTTGCGGCGCTGTTCATCAGGTCTTCGTCCGGTAACCGGTTAAGCAGCCAGTTTGAATAGGATGACCGTCCTCCAACAACCATGTAACCATTATCGACCGGCAGGGGTGTCTCCAGGCTGAGGCGGCTGTTAAGGAGCCCTATACCCCCGTTCAGCCTGAATTCATCATCATTGCTGCCACCCAGCCTGATATCGGTAACCGACGACGATCTTTCACCGTACCGTGCAGGGATGCCTCCCTTGATAAGGGTTACATCTGTTACCAGATCCGGATTGATAACAGAGGTCAGTCCGAACAGATGTGATGAATTGAACAGGGGAACACCCTCAACCAGTATCAGGTTCTGATCGGCGCTGCCTCCCCTTACATGAAAGCCGGTCCCGAATTCTCCCACCGTCTGAATTCCCGGCAACAGGGTAAGGTTCCTTATTATATCCCTTTCTCCCATGCTGACAGGCAACCTGTAAAGAGTTTCCGAATCGAGCCTTATCATGCTCATTTGTGTCATCGAGATGTTTGAATCATGTCTTCTGGCAAAAACCGTCACCTCATCGATGAGCTGACTTTCTTCAAGCAATGACAGATCCAGTTCGCCGGGAGAAACGAGACGGATATTTACTTCGTCCGATTCATAGCCCACATAGGATAAGGTCAGACGGTGATCTCCAACCGGCAGCTCAAGGGAGTATTCACCCGTCCTTCCGGTTGTCGTACCAATTCCAAGGTCCTCCGCATGCACTATTACCCCGATCAGCTCCTCACCCGTAACCCTGTCTGTTACACGTCCTCCGACAACAGCCCTTGTATATTTGCCGGATTCAAAAGGATTCCCAATATAACGGGTTCTGCCGGCATCAACAGGTATATGTTCTGCTATTCTTTCAACAGGCAGTATGATCAGGTTGCCGTGCAGTGTTACCGCCTCCATGCCTTTACCGTCAATAATTCTTTTTATGGCATACTCAAGCGGCTGGTTAAGAATATCTGAGCTGACACTGTCATTGAGGAACCATTCACTGTTATGGAATATCCTGACTGAGTGGATATCTTCAAGCATTGCAATTGCCCCGGTAACCGGAATATCCAAACGGTTGGCGGAATGGATATCATTGCCGGATAGCCCGGTAAAATTCAAAAACAGGAGAGCAGCCAAGAGGGCAACTGATCCTGACAGTGTTCTGATAGGTACCAGGAGGTAATAGCTCATTGCTGAGGCAACAAAATTATATTTTCACAAATGGGGCAAACCCTGCCGGCAAAACCGGCCGGGCAATGGGATTTTGCTGATACTGTAAACGGGCAAAAATAGTCAAATATTTCAGATATCAGTAGAAAAATCTGAAGTTAAAGCGTGTTCAGGGCCTGAATTCTCCATCGGACATGCCCGTAAGTGGCAACTATATGTAGACTCCGTTGTTATGATTCTCAATAGAGGTATCTTTGCGGGATGAAAGTTTTTGGCAGATCCAGGCTAAAGAGGGAGCTGGGTTTATTGGATGTCATATCCTTAAGCACGGGAGCCATGATCAGTGCGGGGTTCTTCCTGCTTCCCGGTATTGCAGCAATGCAGTCAGGCCCTTCCGTTTTCCTTGCCTATCTCCTGGCAGCTTTTCTTATCCTGCCCGCAATGTTCAGCATGGCCGAAATGGCTACTGCAACACCAAAAGCCGGAGGCGCCTATTTCTTCATTGACAGGAGCCTCGGGCCCCTGTTCGGGACAATTGGAGGGGTTGGGAACTACCTTGCCCTTGTAATGAAGACTTCGTTTGCCCTGGTGGGGATTGGCGCCTATGCGGTTCTCTTCTTTGATGTCCCCGTAAGGCTGACCGCTGTTGTTTTTTTGATGGTTTTTACGATGATGAATATTATCGGGATAAAAAGAACAACCGGAATTCAGAAGGCTTTGGTATTAATGCTGGTGATCATACTGGTATTCTTTGCAGCGGAAGGCCTGCGGGAGATATTTTTTTCATCCGGTAGTGCCGGATATATTGAAAACTTTACCCCCTTCCTGCCGAACGGGTTTGAAGGACTTATGGCAACGACAGGACTTGTATTTGTTTCTTACCTGGGGCTGACCCAGATTGCCAGTATGTCGGAAGAGATAAAGGACCCCGAACGCAATATTCCACTGGGCATGATATTGTCATTATTGCTGACCATGTTAATATATGTTGTGGGTGTGTTTGTGATGGTCGGAGTCACTCCTGCCGAACAGTTGTGGGATGATCTTACCCCTGCCTCAAGTGCCGCAAAAAAGGTGTTTACACTGCTTCCACCCAGGGTAGGTACTTTATTGATTGTAATAGCGGCTACAAGCGCGTTTGCATCAACAGGGAATGCCGGTCTGATGACAGCATCCCGCTTTCCGCTGGCCATGTCGAGGGACAGACTGCTGCCGGAGTTTCTTGGCAGGTTGAACAGGTTTAACACTCCCGTAGTCGCGGTTTTGATGACCTCTGCAATAATGATGTTCATAATAATTTTTATCAGTGAGACCAACATTGCAAAGCTCGCCAGTAGTTTTTTATTGTTAATTTTCATTCTTCTAAATGCATCAGTTATTGTGATGCGTCAGAGCAGGATAGAAGCTTACGACCCGGGATATCATTCACCCCTGTACCCATGGATGCAGGTTTTCGGTATTATAACCTCATTTTTTCTCATCATCTACCTGGGCTGGGGACCGGGCTTGTTTACAATGGGGATCACCGGTTTTGCCGTCGCATGGTACTGGTACTACGCGAGGAAACATACCAGGAGGGAAGGGGCGGTCTACCACTGGTTTGCCCTTCTGGGAAAGAAGGAACACAAAGCACTTGAGAACGAGTTCCTGCATATCCTGAAAGAAAAAGGATTAAGAGATGGAGACCCTTTCGGGGAAATGATCGTACAGGCCAGGGTTACGGATCTGGGCAACAAAAGGATCGCATTTAAGTCCCTCATAACAGACGTAACAAAAAAGTTTGCACAGGATATCGGAACCATTGACAAAGGTGAATTAAGAAGGGAATTACTCTCAGTAACCGGCATTGACCCTGCATTGATCATACCCCGGGTTT
>SLOE01000059.1 GCA_007132715.1 Bacteroidales bacterium | reverse complement strand
GTTGATGATATCGTTTCACTGATGGACCTGGGACCTACTGTTTTATCCCTTTCGGGGATAGAACCACCCGCGTACATGCATGGCAGGGCCTTTCTGGGTCCCTATAAAACGGATACACCGCACCGGTATGCTTTCGGATCGGCGGACAGGTTCGATGAGGTATACGACATGAGCCGGTCGGTGATTGACGGCAGGTATGTCTACATAAGGAACTTCCGCCCCGAGCTGCCTCTTATCTACAGGCTTGAATACAGGGAACAGATAGATATGACTCCCGAGCTTATCGGGATGGACCGACGCGGAGAGCTGGAGGGCGACGCAGCGTATATATGGATGAAGACCAAACCTCGGGAAGAGCTGTACGACCTGCACAATGACCCCTGGGAGGTGAACAACCTGGCTGAGTGCCCCGAACACAGGGAGAAGCTGCTTGAGCTGCGCGGAGCACTTGCACAGTGGCAACTTGAGATAGGCGATCTTGGTTTTATCCCTGAGCATGATCTGGTACAGATGATGTGGCCGGGTCTTGTACAGCCTGAAACGGAGCCGGTGATCTTCAGGCGTAACGGGAGAAGGCTTGAACTTTCCAGTGTAACCGAAGGAGCTAGCATAGCGTGGCAGGTGGAAGGAAGAGATGATCCTGACCAATGGAGGCTGTATTACAAACCAGTTGAGATTGGCAGGGGAGAGGTCATAAGGGCACGGGCGATAAGGATTGGGTACAAAACTTCTGAAATAACGGTTTTCCGCGAATAACAGGCTGCAAACAACCTGCAACCGGTTGAAGACTGGGATATGATACTCGCAGTTAGGGTGACTGACCGGGTATTACCCGGCATCCGCGGCCAGGGTCAGTTGCACGCCAGGTCAGCTGCCCGGCTTGACTTTATTCTGACCGGGTATTACCCGGCATCCGCGGCCAGGGTCAGTTGCACGCCAGGTTAGCTGCCCGGCCTGATCTCGTTTGCACCTGGCATCAGCTGGTATTCCTCACCATCCCAGATGAGCCTTCCGGGTGTGTCAGCGGGCAGTGTTATGGTGAAAACCGGGGAGGGGGACTGTAATCCGCTTGCCCGCATCAATATCTCTCCCCCGGGATGCGGTATCCCCGCGTCTATTTCGTCAAGTGGTCCCGGCTGCGGTTCAACCCGCACACTCCTGAAAGACGGTTCGGCGGGCGTTATCCCTGCCATCCCCGAAAGGAAAAAATAGAGGGGCGATGCGCTCCAGGCATGGCAGTCGCTCCGTGTAGGTTCGGGCTGTTCGGCAAAGGTGGTCAGCCCTATGTCAAGCATATCTTCCCACTGCCCGAGCTGGCCGGCAAACTGGTTGCCGTGGCCGGTCTGCAGCATGGCCCTGAACAGGTAGAACCTGAAATACATGGTGGCCTGGATAAGGTCCTTATCTGTCAAGATCTTTTTCATCACGCCCGGCACACTGCCGCCATCAAGGGCCCCCGAGAGAATGCCCATAATATTTGCATGCTGGCTGAAGATATCCTTCTCAGGGGTGTCGGCTATAAGCTGTTTCTCATTGCACCAGGCATGCCTGATAACGGCCTTGTTGAGATTACCGGCAAGAAGCCTGTACTTCCCGCCAAGCCGCGTATCGCCCATAAAATCCATGAGAGCGGCAGCCTCGTTAAGGGTATAGGCAAGCTGAAGGGTGAGGATGGATGAGTGACCGGTCATTCCGCCGGAAGGCACTCCCCCTATCCTGAGCTCGCTGTCCCAGCGCCAGGGTTCGGCCCAGTCCACAAAGTTCCAGTAAGGATTGGGGCCAAGCATGCCTGTCTCATCGTCAATGTAGTTGATGTACCAGTCCACTACACTCCTGATACCCTTGTAGAAACCTTTTATGAATTCCGCATCTTCCCTGTGCATGTAGTAGTCGTGCACCATGGTGATCCACACAAGCGAGTAAGGCGGGATGAACTGGGGACTGTATGACGGATAGCGGCTGTAGGTGATGCCCTCGTGGATGCGGGATATGTCAAACAGGTGCAGCGCCTTGCGCATCAGCCTGTCGTCGCCCGACACATACAGCGATACCAGTGCCTGTATGCGTGTATCGCCCACGTAGTTGAGCTGTTCGTAATAGGGGCAGTCATAATAGGTCTCCTGGGCACAAAGCCGGGCGGTACGCCATCCCACCTCCCAGATATCGTCGAAGAGTGGACTTGCGGTTTTGAAGAAGGCGTTCTCTTTGAACGGGTAGGCCGAATATATCCCGTAGATGTCATTGATCACCAGTGGCTCGCCCGATGTTTCTATATCCAGTTGCATGTACCTCCAGGTGCGGTACCAGAGAGGGGAGAAGACCCTGTGATTGCCGCCGTCGGCTATGAATATGTCGTAAATACCCTGTATCTCCATACCCTCAACCATGTCCCTGTGCCTCTTGCGCGAGGTCAGTCCCCCGGCCTCATCTGTGGCGAACAGCGCCTCCGAATAGGTAATGCGTATGTTGCTCTGGTCTCCGCCGGTGACCGATAGTACCGGGTAACCCTTGGTCAGGTGGCCGTTGTCCAGAAGCAGGCTGACACGGCTGTTTGCGGGGATGGTGACCGGCTCGCCGCTGATAATGCCCGAAGCATCAATTCTGGCGCCTTCGGTGCGCCTGAGCCCGGAAAGCCGCTCTTTTTTGTTCTCCATCAGGGGGATCATCCTGGGCGTCATCACCCAGTCGATATCCGTTCCTATACCCCGGGGCCTGGCACTCATCAGCACGCGGGCGTTGTCCCAGCCGGAAGCGTCGTATCCTGGTTGCTCCCATCCCCACGGGTAGAGTGTTGCGTCAACCCTCTCGCCGGGCCCTACAACGATGAAGGTCTGCAGGTGGGAGAAATCGGTGATGGGACTGAAGGCCTGATTTTGGGTCACCTTCCAGTTGTTGTTGGTGTTGACGATCTCTTCGCGGGGACTGTTACCCTGGAGGAGGAAGCCGGTCTTAATGCTGAACTGTGCCCATGGTCTGTAGACGCTGTAATTCCAGACTACGGCCGCGATCACGTTGGGGCCGGACTGCAGGAAAGGGGCAATGTCGACTGTCTCGTAGTGCCAGTGGGCCAGGTCTCCCCGTGCCGGTCCGAAACAGACCTCGGTACCGTTCACGTAAAGCTTGTACCTGTTATCGGCCGAAACATTCACCACGAAATTCCCCGGTACCTCATCGAGCTCGAAATCCCTCCTGAAGTGAAAGACGCCAAACTCCACCGTGCTGGCGGTGGGGTGGGTGATCCAGTAGGCGGACCAGAAACTGTCAAGCAGGCGGGGGTTGGGTTGCGGGTAGCTGATGCCCGATCCTGCTGCCGGCGCAGGTGTGGTAACCAGGTTGGAGTTTGGTTGCGGGGTGCTGATGCCCGATCCTGCTGCCGGCGCAGGTGTGGCAACCAGGTTGGAGTTGGGTTGCGGGGTGCTGATGCCCGATCCTGTTGCGGGCAAAAAGATAGCCAGTAGCCCGATGGTCATTAAAATTGAAGATAGGGTTCTCATTGAAAAGGTATATTAATCAAAATAGTTCCCCGGGTATCTGTCACGGGGCAGTTAATTCTTTGCAAAAAGAATAAAAATAAGGATTTTTGGAAATAAACCGTGAAAGTACTCAACTGCCGGGCAAAAAAAGATTAAAAGGACTATTTTTATTCGCCCGGTCGAATGGGTATCATTAAACAATAACTTAACATGCGTAAATTCATATATCCCTTACTGTTCCTTCCTTTACTGTTTGCTCTTAGCTCATGCACAGAGAAACACAGCTTTGCTGAACGTGAAATCCTTTTCAACAGCGGCTGGAAATTTACCAGGGCCGATGTGCCCGGTGCTGAGGAACACGGTTTTGACGATTCGGCATGGAGAACTGTTGACCTGCCGCACGACTGGAGCATAGAGGATCTGCCTCCGAAAGAGGGAGTAAAGCAGACCGGGCCTTTCTCTGAAGAGAGCGAGGGAGGGATCTCCACGGGGCACGTTGTCGGTGGCCGGGGCTGGTACCGGAAACATTTCAAGACCGCCCCGTCAGATGAGGGTAAGATCATCAGGGTTCTGTTCGACGGGGTTTACATGGATTCTGATGTCTGGATAAACGGTGTGCATCTCGGCAACCATCCCTACGGATACACTGCTTTCTCATATGATCTGACTGATCATCTGTTCCCTTCCGGGGAAAATAACGTTCTTGCCGTCAGGGTAAATAACGAGGGTCAAAACTCAAGATGGTACAGCGGCTCGGGTATCTACCGTAACGTGACACTTATCCGGACCAATCCCCTGCATGCCGGTCTCTGGGGGACCTTCATCACTACACCTGAAGTTTCCCGTGACAAGGCGGTTGTTCATATTGAAACAAAGGTAGTGAATTCAGGTTCCCTGCAGGAAGAGTTTATTGCCCGGGTCGATCTTCTGAATCCCGCAGGTGAGATTATTGCTTCAACTGAAAAACGTGGCAATGTTGAGCCTGGAGATCATGTTTTTGTTTACCAGGAAACTGATGTTGAATTTCCCCGGCTTTGGTGCACCCATAAACCCGTGTTATATACGGCAGTCGTGACCATTGAGCAGGAGGGGAAGGTAACTGACCAAACCGAAAACACATTCGGGATACGGTCGATAGAATTTTCCCCCGAAAAGGGATTCTTACTGAATGGTGAAAGTACACTGCTGAAGGGCGGCTGTATGCATCACGACAACGGTCCCCTTGGTGCCGCTGCATTCGACAGGGCCGAATACCGCAGGGTAGAGATCATGAAAAAGAACGGGTTCAATGCTATCCGCACGGCCCATAACCCTCCATCTTCAGCGTTCATGGATGCCTGTGACCGCCTGGGGATGCTGGTCATAAATGAAGCTTTTGACCACTGGCAGGTTCCAAAGAACGAGATGGATTATCACCGGTTCTTTGATGAATGGTGGGAGACGGACCTGGCGTCGATGGTCCTGAGGGACAGGAACCGTCCTTCGGTGATAATCTGGAGTATCGGCAACGAGATAAAAGAGAGGGCAGATTCAAACGGACTTGCAATTGCCGGAATGCTCAGGGACAAGGTCATGAAAATGGATGCCACCCGTCCGGTAACACAGGGAGTATCAGAGTTCTGGGAAACACCTGGCAGGCCGTGGGATGATACTGCACCCGTTTTTGCACAGTTGGATGTACACGGATACAATTACATGTGGCAGAAGTACGAGTCAGATCATGAGATCTATCCTGAGAGGATAATGATCGGCACAGAATCATTGCCCTCTGAGGCTCTCGAGAACTGGCAGATGGCCGAGAAACATCCCTATGTGGTGGGAGATTTTGTGTGGACCGGCTGGGATTACTTCGGTGAGTCAGGAATTGGCAGCCACTGGCTTGACGATGACGACAAGCCTTTTCTCCCTCCATGGCCATGGTTCAATGCTAATTGCGGCGATATAAGCGTGCTGGGTTACAAAAAACCGCAGATGTATTTCAGGGATGTTGTCTGGCGTAACAGTCCCCTCGAAATGATGGTGCATGCACCTGTTCCTGAAGGGCGGACCCTGATCGTGAGCAAGTGGGGCTGGCCCGATGAACATAAAAGCTGGAACTGGGAAGGTCATGAAGGTACGCCTTTGCAGGTATCTGTTTATACCAGGTGTCAGCAGGTACGTCTGGAGCTGAACGGACAGGTTATCGGAATTAAGGATGTGTCTGAGGATACCGGGCTGACGGCCCGGTTTGAAGTTCCCTGGCAGCCCGGTGAACTTGTGGCCACAGGAATGGATGACGGTAAAGAAGTCGCCAGGGAAGTGCTGAGGACCACTGGTCCGCCGCATGGCCTGAGGATTATGCCTGAACGGGATACCGTTAAAGCAGCTCCCGGTGAACTGATCTGGTTCAATGTAGAAGTGGTCGACAGAAACGGTCTGCTGGTTCCCGGCGCTGAAATTCCTGTCATGTTTACGATAGAAGGGCCGGCGAAACTTCAGGCAGTTGGTAACGGCAACCCGACCGGTATGAAAAGCTTCCGGCAGCCTCTTGTAAAAACTTACGGGGGGCGTTGCCAGCTGATCGTCCGTCCCGGTAAAAGGTCAGGCGAGATATCCGTACTGGCAAAATCCCCCGGGATAAGTTCAGGTACAGGGAAAGTGGTAATACTTTAGAATCCCCACGATCTCATAACAGCAAGGTTCTCCTCCATACGTTCCATCGGGGTTTTGCCCTGGTATGCCTCCTGCTCGATAATAAACAGCTCTGTGCCCTGGTCTCT
The DNA here is from genome assembly GCA_007132715.1 of Bacteroidales bacterium. Lineage (GTDB taxonomy): Bacteria > Bacteroidota > Bacteroidia > Bacteroidales > PUMT01 > PXAP01. The sequence continues at coordinate 2,084 of SLOE01000059.1, read as the reverse complement.
TGCAAGGTCCAGTGCTTCTCTAACTCCAACTACTCCGTCACCAAGAAGGCAGCTTTCCCATCCTCCGTCTTCCCTCTGGATCATATCCTTGGCATGGATATTATCATATCTGTCAGGATGCTCTGCAAGCACATCCTTGGCTATTGCACCTGCTATGTACATATTGCCGGTGTCGAGCTGCATCACAACCTTGTCCGCGTCAGTATTGTTCATGATAAGGTCCCATATTGTTTCCCCGTTAAGGGTCTCGCTGAACTCGAAGTCATGGTTATGATAACCGAACCTCATCCCCTGCTTCTGGCAAAGCTCACCGCATTTGTTGAACACTTCCATGAACCACATGAAGTTGTTGTAGGTGCTGTACATCTCGGGGTTCATCCAGGGGCTTATTACATACTCCTGTCCCATATAAGCGGCATCATCGACCAGCTTCTTCCACTCATCGGTAAAAACGCCGGCATCCCTGTCATAGTGGGCCGGATTAAGGACAGTATGCCCCGACGGCATCTTCAGTCCGAGATCATCAAGCACTCTTTTGAACTCCTGTGCGGTCCATCCATAGAATTTATGATCTACATAATTCGCATGCTCTACATGGGTGTAGCCCATATTGGCCAGTTTGGTCAGTGACCCCAGCGGGTCTTCTCTCATATCATCCCTTACACAGTAAAGCTGGACGGCGAGTGTTGTTTTTTTATCTTCTGCTGCAGGAGCGCAGCCTGCTGCTTTTGACAACAGAGCGGTGCCTGCAATGGCCATAGCGCTCTTTTTGATAAAATCCCTGCGTGATGTATCCATGTCTGTAGTTTTTGGTTGTTAGGTTATTGTTGGTTGATAGTCGGTAATCTGTTGATATATAAAAGGTTTGTAGTGATTTTATGTTATTTTGGCCGCCGAAGGCTCATTGGGGCTTCAGTCAAAAAAGGGGAAGTAGTGGTTCATATTCTCCCTGGTAAGCCTTGCTCCGTATTCCGAATCCTGGAAGCATTCTGCATAGCTGATACGGGTTCCCCTCTGGCGGCCGTAAAGTTCAATGAGCTTTTCCCTGTAGGGTTCGGCTGTAAATCCTCTCCTCCTTCTTTCTGCCATCCACTCCCTGCGCTCCCTGTCACCTTCAGGCACCTGGTCGAGTATGCCCTGGTTGAAAGGCAGCCACTCATACATCTGCGAGGTGTGCTGGTGGATCATGTCGAGCTTTTTCTCCACTGCATCGTCAATGTCGACGCATACATCGGGCTTGAACTCTATGGGCTGGGTAAAGCGGTCACTCATGTAAAGGAACATGGGATTTCGTTCAAGATGCGGGATGTGCGGTAATATGGTCGGTACGGTAACCATGTATGCTGCATCCAGCACAAGCTGGCCCGTATACCTGTGGTCGGGGTGATAGTCATACGGCCTGTGGGTGATGACTATATCGGCCCGGTACTCACGTATGAGCCTTATGATCTTTAGCCTGTTCTCATATGTAGGCATCAGCTTGCCGTCGTCAATATCAAGAACGACGTATTTGGCGCCAATCACTTCGCCTGCCCTGCGTGCCTCGTCGCGCCGGGCCCGCTCAAGCTGGTCGGCAGTCAGCTCATGGTGACCCGCGTTGCCGCTGGTAACCGATACGAGCACCACATGGTGCCCCTGCTGCGCCCATTTGTAGGCGGTCCCTCCAACCTTTATGTCGGGGTCGTCGGGGTGGGCACCAATTACGAGGATATTAAGCTTGTGGTCCTGAGCATTTGTTACGGTCATGCCGGAAATAAAAACAAACAGAACCGGGAGTATTGGAATAAACAGTCTCATAGTAGAATATGGTTTAGGTTAATTGCAACATTACCAGGCATATCACCGTCTGCGACCTGCAGGTCCGGTAATCAGGCGAGAAAGATACAAAAAATTATGCAACGGGCAGAATAAAAACATAAGTGTTCAGAGTGAAGATTTCCTGCCGGTATTGGTTTACGAGTAAACGTGCACGCTGCTCTGGGCCGAGGGCAGGTAGTTAACCCCGAACCAGGCAATGAGCAGTATGACGAAAGCCAGTGCCAGCACCCACAGGGGGGTGCGGACCTTCCTGGGGTGGAAATAAC
>SLOE01000096.1 GCA_007132715.1 Bacteroidales bacterium | reverse complement strand
GTTATGCTTGAAAGAATGCTGCCTGACGGCAAGTTCCAGGCTGGAATATACGCACAGGGGTTCCGCATACTCGATGCGGCGTCGATGCTCGGTTTCCTGTTTGCCGGGATCCTTCTGCCAATGTTTTCAAAGATGATCAAGCAGAGGGAGCCGGTGGAACAACTTTTCAGGTTTTCATTCATGCTGCTTATTATACCGGCTGTTACGGGTGCAGTTGCACTTAACTGGTTCAGCTATGAGATCATGGACCTGCTTTACCGGGAACATGCCGCTGAGTCATCAGGGGTGTTCGGATACCTGATGGTAAGTTTTGTTTTTGTAAGCAGCTCGATCATTACAGGATCACTTCTGACCGCAAACGGGAATATCAGGTATCTAAACCTGATAGCCGGATTCAGTGTCCTGCTCAATATTGGATTGAACCTGATATTGATCCCGCGCCTCCAGGCCCAGGGTTCAGCACTTGCAAGCATGGTGACCCAGTCGTTTACCGCGGCTTTACAGCTGGTACTGGTCATGCGAATATTTGCCTTCATTCCGTCTGTGAAATTTATTACCAGGTTTGCCGTTTTCATAACAGTACTGGTTTTGGCCGGTTACCTTGCAAAAATGTTTGTGCCCGGTCCGTTGGCCGGCTTCCTGGTAACTGCAGCAATCGGGCCGGCAGCGGCTTTGCTGCTTAAACTGGTAAGCCTCCGAGAGATAATTGAGGCACTTTTCTGACGGTCGTAAACCAGTTCTTCGGCACCAGCCGGGTTAATGATAATCTTTAATTGTCCCTATATTTGCAAAGTCTCAATAAACAACTACAAGATGCAAAAAATCAATAGATCAGCACTTCTTATCATGATAGTAATGGTATTGTTACCACTCTCCTGTAAAAAATATGAGGACGGGCCCTTGTTCAGTATATATTCCAAGAAGGAGCGTGCAACCGGCAACTGGTATTTTGAACTTGTTACCGAAGACGGAAATGACATTACCGACAAGTATGCAAGCCATACACTCAACATGAGGAGGAACGGCGAACTCTACTGGTCGCAGGGCTTTATCGGCAACAACCCCTATAACACCTACGGACCCGGCGGGGAATGGAAGTTTGTGAATGACAAGAACCAGATTGAGATGCATTTTAATTATGGAGTGACCGAAGAGTACACGCTGGTGTGGGATATCACCAGGCTTGCCTATGCCGACCTGCGCCTGAGAAGGTACGAGAACGGGGTTGAAATAGTGTGGCAACTGTGGAAACCATACTGACACCCCAAAATTTTGTTGATAACCACACGAATTATCAACAATCAGCCTCTTAATGCACACTTATTCTTTGAATTTTTATCAGGGACCGGTATTTTTGGAAACGTACCGTACCGGTTTGCCCGGCGGACAATTGTTTTCACCGGCATTCTTTTTTAAAAATGAAGAATAAAGTGCGAAAAGACGAGCAGATGAAAAGGATCCACAGGCAGTCCTTCATGCTCAACTCCCGTGAAATGAAGGCTATAAACCGCTATTGTGAAAAATACAGTGTTAGCAACAGATCCAGGTTCATGCGCGAAACCATTGTAACAGCTATCCTCAAGAAATTTGACGAAGATCACCCCACCCTGTTCGGACTTGACGATAAACCCAATCTTTTCTCCGGTTCGGGGAATTGATCCCCGGAATACTGCGGCCTGATGCTATCCGATCCGGCCGGGGTTCCTGGCAATAAAGTCCTTCCATGAGCTGCTGCCCGGACTTTTCTGCAGCATCTCGTTCTGATAGAAATGACAAAGTGCCGCTGCCAGTCCGTCAGTGGCATCAAGGTTCCCGGGTAACTGCGGGATGTCAAGGATCTTCTGCAGCATGATGGCAACCTGCTCTTTTGAGGCGCCGCCCTGCCCGGTAATAGCCTGCTTGATCCTCAGCGGGGCATATTCAAATATGGGAAGCGACCTGTACAGCCCTGCCGCCATGGCAACACCCTGGGCCCGGCCCAGCTTCAGCATCGACTGGACATTCTTGCCGTAAAAGGGTGCCTCGATGGCTATCTCATCGGGATGATACTGATCAATAAGATGCAGTGTGCGTTCAAAGATCCGCTGCAGTTTAAGATAGTGGTTGGGTAATTTCTTCAGCTCGATAACACCGAGTGCCAGCATGAAGGGGATCTTTCCGGTGGCCTTAATGAGACCGTAACCCATAATTGTCGTGCCCGGATCGATCCCGAGTATAATCCTCTCCTTTTCCGGTACTTTTTGTTTAAGGGGCATATCCGCCGGTCCTTTTATGTTGCTTTACGGTAGATTTGCTGCCGTTGTTTGACATGACGGCCGTTTCATCGGGCCGTTTGTTAATGCGCTCCAAACTCTAATGAGCGCCTATCTCCGCCCTGATTCCGGTCATCTGTTCAAACGGTTGCACATAGAGTGACTTCTTCTGCGGCAGACCGCTGAACACACCGGTAGCAATAAATTCAAGCGCCTCTTTCAGTGAAGCCTCCTCCGGATCGCCAAACGGACGGGTTATATCGTCGGCTACATAGGAGTCAGCCACAAGCCCGTCAAAGTAATCACCGTCGTTCTCGGCATTTGCAATCTTGAATGTTACGGGGACAAAAGCGTAAATATCATCGTAATACCATGCATTCATTCCCATAGGCTTCCCGTAGGTATTGTCGCCAACGACATACACATCCATGAATGGCTTCAGCCCGTTGATCACCATCTCGCTTGCCGAGGCTGTTGCCCTGGTTGTTATGGTTATCAGCCGGTCAACATTGAAGGTGTGCTCCTCAGATGTAAAATTATCTGTGAAGTTCTCATCCTTCTTCTTGTCATTGTAAAGGTATTTGGCAAACGGTTCACCGTCAACGTCAGCACCACCTATCAGGCTGGCCAGGTAGTTCGCCACATTCGTCTGCCCTCCGCCGTTGTAACGAAGATCCAAAATCAGGTCGTCTATACCTTCTGAATTGAAATAATTCACTGCATCCTCAAGTTCTTCAAATGACGGGGTGGTAAAATTCTTGAATACCAGGTATCCCGCCTTTTTGTCGTCGTATTCTATAATCTCCTTGTGCAGCACGGTATTCATGAATACCTCATCCTTCGCAAGCGTCATTGACACCTGCTCCCCGTCGGGATCAATGAAAAGAAAGTTATTTGTAACGCCAATTTCATTTGCACCAAGAAGCTGGTTGATATTAACACCAGGCTTAATATCAGTGCCGTTCACTTCACGTAATATCCAGCTTCTCCTGACACCCTCCTCGTACATGCCGACAGTATTGAATATGAACGTCACCCTCAGGTTGCCCTCCTGGTCAAAAGCCGAGCCGAAACCGTATCCTATGAATTTTGATTCAAGGTAATATGATTCGAACTCCCTCCTGGACGTTATATAGCTCCACCGGTCAAGCGGCCGGTGCCTTATCGCTTCCATCACATCATAGACACTTCCGTAGTTGGCAGGGTTTATGTCGGGCATCTTGTCATACCAGTAGTACCAATCGCGCATCAGGCCGTAAAACTGGGTATTTTCCTCAATGCGTAGCTGATCTGCAGGGTCATCCTCCTCATCCTTTCTGCAGGAGGTAATTACAAGCGAAGCCGAGAAGAGCAACAGGAAAAATGTAAAAATATATCTGTTTCTTTCCATTAGATAACGGATTAGGTAAAGTATGTCATTGGATAAACAAATAACCGCGGCAATAAGTTTAAACGGGCTCCGCGCAATATTTATTTTGATCACTGAATTAATCCATAGTTCACCGGCCATCGGCCTGTACACCGGCCCCTGTCCCGGCCGGCGATATAAATTTCTGCAGGACAATTCCCGCAACTATCAGTATCAGTCCACCGACCGTGGTCAGGTGTATCTGCTCTCCCAGGATGATCCCTATCAAAACAAGTGCCAGGAAGGGGGTTATATATATCATATTGCTGATCCTGTCGGTCGATACAGCGAACTGCATCGCCTTGAGCCAGAACACAAAGGTAAATCCCATCTCGAAGAGCCCGATATAAACACCGCCGGCTGACCCGTAAAAGTTCAGAGCGCCGAATCCGGAAGTCAGCACCATTGCCAGGGAAGCAAATATGAGGGCAAACGAGAATGACAGGAACAGCTTCACCACCTCGTTCCTGCCATCTCTTACATTGTATATCCAGAAAAGAGCCCAGATTACAGAGCTGCCGAGTGCAAGCGACACTCCCAGCGGATCGGCAAACCTCATATCAAAGGGGCGCCCCTGCGATGATATCAGGTACACCCCCGCAAAACTGATCAGCATCGTTCCAATGCTCCATGGAGATATGGGCTGCCTGAGCAGGGGCACCGAAAGAATGACCAGCATGATCGGCCAGGTAAAATTGAGCGGCTGTGCAACCTGGGCGGGAAGCAATGAGTACGCTTCAAAAAGTACAAGGTAGTACATGAAAGGATTGAGCAGTCCCATCACGGCCGAATAGAAGAGTTCACGGCCACTGGTTTGCTTCAGGAGCCGGAACCTGCCCTGGATAAACAGCACACCGGCCAGCGCAACACAGCTTGTCAGGGTTGCAACAAAAAGTATCTGAAGGGGGGCTGCATGCTCAAGTGTAAGCTTGAATGCCGATGCCGCGGTAGACCAGAAAACCACTGCAAGCACGGCATACATGTATGCCCTGGACTGGTTTTTGGGGTGACGGTTGCCGCCCATGGTTTCAGGAATCAATTATATCAAAACCGCACCGCCCGGCCAGCACATCGGGGATCCTGATCCCATCGGGCGTCTGGTTGTTTTCAAGCAATGCAGCAACGATCCTTGGCAATGCCAGTGCGCTGCCGTTCAGTGTATGGGCATTATTGATCTTTTTCCCCTCCTTTTCACGGTACCTCAGCATCATCCGGTTCGACTGGAAACTTTCAAAGTTTGATACCGAACTCACCTCCAGCCATTTCTCCTGCGCAGCCGAAAACACCTCAAAATCATAGGTCTTCGATGCATGAAAGCTCATATCACCGCCACAAAGGAGCATTATTCTGTATGGCAGCTCCAGTTTCACAACCAGCGATTCGATATATGAGGTCATGGCCTCAAGCCGCTCATAGGAACTGTCAGGGTGCGCTATCTCCACTATCTCGACCTTATCAAACTGGTGCAACCTGTTAAGTCCGCGAACATCCTTGCCATATGATCCTGCTTCCCGCCTGAAGCACGGGGTATATGATGTAAGCTTTCGCGGAAGCTCATCAAACGGTATTATTTCGTTGCGGAAAATATTTGTCAGCGGCACTTCCGCTGTTGGGATCAGGTACAGATTATCCAGCCCCACATAGTACATCTGCCCCTCCTTATCAGGCAACTGCCCTGTACCGAATGCAGAATCCTCGTTCACCAGCACCGGGGGCATTATTTCAGTATATCCTGCATTCACCGCCTCGTCAAGGAAGAAGCTTATCAGACACCGCTGCAGCTTTGCGGCCTTTCCCTTGTAAACCGGGAAGCCGGCACCGGTTATTTTGTTGCCCAGCTCAAAATCTATTATATCATATTTGCGTGCCAGCTCCCAGTGAGGCAGCGCATCCCTGCCAAGAGCAGGCCTGCTGCCTCCTTCTCTGACAAGCTTATTGTCACCCGGAGTGTTCCCCGGGGGCACCGATCCATGAGGAATATTTGGCAACTGCACAACCAGATCACTGAGGAGGGATTCTGTCCCGGACAGTTCCTGCTGGAGCTCTTTTATCTTTTCCTTAAGTTCAGATGTCTGCTCCTTTGCCCTGTCGGCCTCCTCCTTTTTGCCCTCCCTGAAAAGAAGGCCTATCTGCTTGCTGATCCTGTTGGATTCGGCCTGGCTTGTGTCCAGCGCCGACTTGATATGGCGGCGCTGGGTGTCGAGGGTGGTTATTTCATCAATAAGCTTTCCGGCCTCAAAATTCTTGACCTTAAGGCGTTCAGCCACCATTTGCGGATTTTCGGTAATAGTTCTGACAGACAACATATCAGTTTATTTTGAAGTTCAGATCCGGGCAACTCCCGGTGATTATAAGCAGCCCCGGCCATTTTGCCAGCCCGGGCCATTTTCGTCAGGCCCGGGCCATTTTGCCAGTTCCAACCCTTTTATCGTTCCCAAAAATAAAAAAATCCCCTGAATACTCCGCCCTTCCGGGATCGCAGTTTTTCAGGAGATTATTCCCTGGTGGCTGTTTTCCTTATCAGGACACAGGCTCTACAGAAACAAATGATTTATTTCCCCTTTTTTTATTGAAGATAACCTTGCCGTCAATAAGGGCAAAAATAGTATGGTCCTTGCCTATCCCAACGTTAAGTCCGGGATGATGCTTCGTACCCCTCTGCCGTATTATGATGTTTCCGGCTTTGCATGCTTCACCACCGAATATCTTTACTCCCAGTCGTTTGCTTTCTGATTCGCGACCATTCCTTGAACTCCCAACTCCTTTCTTATGAGCCATTTCTCTGAGATTTTATTGTTTCGTTACAATATCTTCAACCTGTATTTGGGTAAGCAGTTGGCGGTGACCGTTCAGCTTCTGATAGCCCTTCCTTCTTTTTTTCTTGAATACCAACACCTTGTCTCCCTTGAGATGGGATAATATCCTGGCCTTTACAACAGCGTTCTTAACGCCGGGGGTCCCTACCTTTACCTTGCCGTCATTGTCGATCAGCAAAACCTTGTCAAAATCAACCTCAGCCCCCTCTTCACCTTCCAGGCGGTTGACATAAATCTTGCTATCCTTTTCCACCTTGAACTGCTGCCCTGCTATATCTACTATTGCATACATTGTATGAGATGTTACTACGATTATAATTAATGGGAGTGCAAAAGTAAAAAAGTTTGACTGAATTACAAACTTTTACCACTATTATTTTTACCTGTAAAAGTGCCCCTCTGACAGCCCGGGTAATTTTCTCCCTAAAAAGTTAATTCCCTTTTGCTTTTATAAATTGATTGTTAAATTTACAATCAATATAAACCGGTTTCAGGTTAATTTTATTGTTCGCAGAGAGGTTCAAGTAAATTCCAGGGCGCCGTTATGAGCAAGATAAAGCTGAATGTACTAGGGATATCATACAGCCAGACACAATCGGGAGCTTATGCCCTCGTACTGGCCGAGGAAGAAGGAGAGCGCCGGATCCCGATCATAATAGGTGGCTTTGAGGCACAGGCAATTGCCATCCAGCTGGAGGGCCTTAAACCGCCACGCCCCCTTACACACGATCTGTTCCTGAGTTTTGCCTCAGCATTCGGCATATCGATTATTGAGATCAATATCTACAAACTGGAAGAGGGTGTCTTCTATTCCAAGCTTATCTGCGATGACGGTAAGAAACAGATGACCGTCGATGCCCGTACCAGCGATGCCATTGCCCTGGCACTGCGTTTTAGCTGTTCCATATATACCACCGAGGAGATACTTGCCAAGTCCGGTATAGTAATTGATATCGAGCCCGAGACAAAAGAAGGCAAGTCCGCCTCCGCCGGAATATTCACCGATCCCTCAACAGGGACCAGGAAGTCCGGTGATGAACTGCGGGATTTCAGCCTGAGCGAGCTGAAAGAGATGCTGCAGGATGCAATCAAAAACGAGAACTACGAGAGAGCATCCGACATCAGGGATGAGATCAACCACAGGAACAAAAAATCGTAAATCTGTAAAATATGCAAAGGACTATTTTAATTGTTGCGGCAGCATGCCTGATGTTGCTGTCGGCCCTTCCAGTATACCCCCTGCAGGGGGCTGATCCGGCAGATGGGATCATTGCTGCCGGGATGCAGGAGCCTTTAAATGATGATGCCGGGTGGCAGGAGCCTGTACATGATGATGCCGGATCCGGGAACCTGGCTTCAGATCACAATGTCGAACTTCCTCCGCCCGATGATTTCGGCTTCAGCTTTGTGACCCTGATTCGGGGACTGTTCGGTATGCTGGTGCTGATTGCCATAGCCTGGATATTCTCAACCGACCGTAAAGCAGTGTCCTGGAAGGTGGTGGGTACCGGACTGGCTATTCAGCTCATACTTGCGTTCAGCATACTGCAGATACCCATCGTACACAGTTTCTTTGAGTACGTCGGAAAAATATTCGTTGTAATGCTCGATTTCGCCAAGGCGGGAACCGATTTCCTGTTTGAGGGCTTCCTCGACACCTCGACATACGGGTACCTTTTTGCGTTCCAGGTCCTGCCCACGATAATCTTTTTCTCAGCCCTCACAAGCCTTCTTTTCTATCTGGGGGTCATACAGAAAGTGGTCTACGCACTTGCATGGCTTATGACCAAAGCGTTGCGTATTTCCGGTGCAGAGAGCCTTTCCGTTGCAGGCAACATCTTTCTGGGACAGACCGAGTCGCCGCTCATGATCAAGGCCTACCTCGAAAAGATGACACGCTCCGAAATACTCCTGGTCATGACCGGAGGTATGGCAACCATGGC
>SLOE01000117.1 GCA_007132715.1 Bacteroidales bacterium | reverse complement strand
TACAACGAAGAAGAGAATATTATCGACTCCGAGCAGGTGAGCATGATCGTAGGCCGCGGCTATGTAATCTCCATGCAGGAGAAAGAGGAGGATATTCTCGATCCACTGCGGGAGAGATTAAGGAAGGGTAAAGGCCGGATCAGGAAGGCAGGGGCTGATTACCTTGCCTATGCAATTCTTGATGTGATAGCCGACAACTACTTCCTGCTGCTGGAAAAGCTCGGGGAGCAGATGGAGGATTTTGAGGACAGGCTGCTGAAGGGGCCGGACCAGGAAACGCTCAGGCAACTTTATATCCTGAAAAGGGAGACCTTCCTTCTAAGGAAGTCCGTCTGGCCACTCAGGGAAGTAGTCACCCAGCTTGAACGGGCAGATTCGCCGCTAATAATGAAAGAGACCGCACCGTTTTTGCGCGACCTGTACGACCATACCATCCGGATCATCGAAACGGTGGAAACCCACAGGGAGATGACTGCCGGACTTATTGAACTTTACCTCTCAAGCAACAGCAACAGGATGAGCGAGGTGATGAAGGTTCTTACCATCATTGCCACCATCTTCATTCCGCTGACCTTCATAGTCGGTATCTACGGCATGAACTTCGCCTATATGCCCGAGCTTGAATGGCCGTGGGCCTATTTTGCGGTTCTCTTCATCATGCTCGGGATCGGCGCCGGGATGCTTCTCTACTTCAGGAGGAAGAGATGGATCTGAAATTGGAGCACTACATCCAGCTAAGAGAGGTGCGGTTTTCCTGACTTATTCCTTAATTCTAAGACGCAACAACCAAAATTCCTGATACCATGAACTGTTCATTTCACACTAACCGGCTTACAGGTAACCTGGCGGGGCGTGCCCTGAGCTTCTGGCGCGGACTTTCCAGGAGCTTTAACTTTTTGATAATGATCCTTGGATCTGCGCTTTTATTTGGTGGCTGCGGCCAGGTACAGGAAAGTGCCGTTCTGTCCGGCCGTATCCAGCCCTATGCAGGGAACCCGGCATACTGGCAATACAGGAATGAGCCGTTGCTGCTGCTCGGAGGCACCTCCGACCATAACCTTTTCCAGCATACTTATCCCCGACTGGATAAGGAGCTTGACAGGCTGGTTGAAAACGGGGGCAACTACGTGCGCTGCGTCATGTCAAGCCGTGAACCGGGTAATATCTACCCGTTTTACCAGGATCCCGAAACGGAGTTGTTTGACCTTGAGCAATGGAACGATGAGTACTGGGAGAGGTTTGACTATTTCCTGAGGGCCACGCATGAGCGTGATATCATTGTCCAGGTCGAGATCTGGGCCAGCTATGATTTCTACACCCGGGCCTCGCACGTTCGTGACGGGCTTACGGCCTGGGACCGCAACCCGTTCAATCCACGCAACAACAACAACTACACGGAGGGTCAATCCGGACTGACCTCAGTGTTCCAGTCCAACGGATACCAGCTCATCAATCCATTCTTCAATACCACCTTGCCGCTGCACAAACCTTTCGATTTTGAGGTAAGGCCGATGGTGCTAAGATTCCAGCAAAGGTTTGTGGACAAGTTGCTGTCCGTCAGCCTGCAGTACGACCATGTGCTGTATTGCATTGATAACGAGACCAATGCCGATCCACAGTGGCCGCTTTACTGGTCACAGTACATAAGGCAAAAGGCGGCTGAGCAGGGCATAACCATTGAAGTGACCGAGATGTGGGACACCTTCGACCCGACCGGCGGTGCGGTGGAAGGCGCTGCGGTCCAGAGTCCTGCCACCCATTTTTTCGTCCTCCGGTCAGGGGTCTCCAATACGCTCTACGATGCTGAGAACTACTCGTTCATGGACATCTCCAACCATAATGCCCAGACCGGCGAGACGCATTACCTGACCGGCCTCTATATATGGGAAAAGGCTCGCGAATCAGGCAATATCCGTCCTGTCAACAATGTCAAGATCTACGGTGCAGGCGACGGCGGATGGGCCGGATCAGCGCGGGACGCCCTGGAGCGTTTCTGGAGGAACATTTTTGCCGGCGCCGCTTCGGTACGTTTCCACAGGCCTCCCTATGGCCTCGGCATCAGCGACATGGCCATTGCCCATATCAGGAGCATGAGGATGCTGGAAGAGTCTGCTGATATTTTCAGCAGCCGCCCCTCCAACCACTTGCTGGGCGACCGTGATGAAAATGAGGCCTTCTGCCTTGCCAGTGACCCGGGCGAATACCTTCTCTTCTTCCCTTCCGGGGGAAGCGTACGGCTTAATGCCCGCCCGGGAAGTTACAGCATCAGGTGGCTCGATATCGAAAACTCAGAATGGCTTGAACAGGAAATAATAGATCTGCCCGGGCCCGTCAGTACCCCCGGCCAGGGTTTCTGGGCAGTGAGAGTGACCAGGATTTAAGGGGCTGTTCCGTTTTGCGGCCGGAGTGAGTGTGGCCGAGACTGGAAAGGCTGTTCCGTTTTGCGGCCGGGGTGAGTGTGGCTGCGACTGGAAAGGCTGTTCCGTTTTGCGGCCGGAGTGAGTGTGGCCGAGACTGGAAAGGCTGTTCCGGTTACGGCAATAAAAAGGGCTGCGGGCTCCCGTAAAGGAGTCTGAAAGACGGGAATTCAGAGATGGACGATACTGAGCGGCCATCAGTTTCTGCTTCATTGTTATTCACGGCGGCCATGACTCTTATCTCCTCCGGCGGGAAGAGCAGCACAAGTACAGGTAAGGAGCCTATCTTCCCCAGACCTGAGGCTTTAAGCTCCCGGTTGATGGCTTCCTCAGTTCCATTGGCTGAGTCATCAGCTATGACGAAGATCTCAATGCTGACTGCAGGCAGCTCTGCATCGCGAAACCAGCTTCCTGCCCCGAATACAGATACAGGGGGAGCTGACAGCACCGAAAGGATCTTCTCAATGATCCCGTGAACTGTCTCAAAATGGTTGCTGTAATTCGAGCAGGTGAGCGTATCTTCCAATTCAGGCAGAAGTTCTGTAACCGGATCTTTGATAAATTCCCTGGTAAATGCATCCGGATCCTTGACCTGGTTGTTGTAGATAACCGTATCCAGGTCAATGGTCCGGGGCCCCGATCTGTTTTCTGTTCTTACCCTGCCCAGCTTGTTTTCAATTTCTTTAAGCCTGCCGTTCAGTTCTTCGTATTCATAAGGTGTATCAATATGGAATACACCGTTGAGAAAATCATCCTGCTTCTCATAAAGCAGCGGTTTTGTATAGACGAATTCTGACTTCCTGATGGATTTTCCCAGAAGGGAAACCTCTTTCGCCGCTTTCGCTACATTTTCTTCCGGACTGATATTTGAACCAACTCCTATTACTGCGCTATGCATCCTTATCTGACTTTACGGCAATTACATTGTCACAGAACCTGAGGGCGTTCGGTTTCTCAACGGTCACTGTAACGCCCTGCAGTTCCCCGTTCTCCTTGACAATCTTATATACATGGTTAACAAGGCTTTCCAGCAGATTATATCTCGACGCCTCAACTTCATCTATAATCCTCTTTGTCAGCGTCTTGTAATTAAAAACATCTTCAATCCGGTCGGTCATCTCTGCCTGGTTAGCATTGTACCTGAAGCTTATTGATATGACCACATCCTGCAGAACTTCACGTTCCCAGTCATTGGCACCGATAACTGCCCTCAGGCGCAGGTTCTTTATTTCAATTCCCGTCATAGCAAGAGATTTATAAGTTTTCACCTCCATCATTAAAAATGATCTGGCCGGTAACAAAATTATCTTTTATAAAAAAGTCCACTGAATTGATAATGTTCCCGGGAAACCCTCTCTTCTGTAACGGAATGCTTTCTGCCATCCTCTCAATATACTCTTCATCCTTGCCTTCCGGCGGAAGGATAATTCCGGGAGCAATTCCGTTGACCCGTATTTTAGGGGCAAGCTCCATTGCTGCCTGCCTTGTAAAGACTGCCAGGAATTTTTTTGACAGCAGGTAATCAAAATGCCTGGTTGTGGCTTTGGCGATCTTCGTGTCAAGAATATTAATTATGGAAGCTCCTTCAGGGGCAATTTCTGCAAACTGCTTGGTCAGGATATAGGGTGCCCTGAGATTTATATCAAAAAAGGCGGTAAGGCCCGATGTTCCTTTATCCGAGAAGCTGTTCTCATGAAAGATCGATGCGTTGTTCACCAGGCAGCTGATCCTGAAAACCGAGGTTACGTCCGGTATCAGCTTTTGCGTTTCCTGCTCATTGCTGAAATCTGCCCTGAATATTTCGCATTTTACATCATATTCCGATAAAATGTCCCTTCTGGTCGCCCAGGCTTTTTCAGCTGAACTGCTGTAGTGAACTGCAACATCATACCCGGTTGAAGCGAAGTACATGGCTATATGTCTTCCAAGCCTGTCTGAACCACCTGTTACCAGTACACTTTTCCTCCCTGCCATTTAATTGCACTTAAGTAACTTTAAGATGACCTTGTAGTGTTAAAACATTCATCCAAGTTATGAAATCCGGATAAAACAACCAAAATAGTGAAACCCTTAAATCAATTTGTAATCGATTGCAGTATATTGGTTATTTTGTCTGCCGAACGTTGATGGGAAGGGTTATGATATTCAATCCGGCCCTCAAATGCGGCAGGAAGTTACTCTATGATCTTTTTGCTGCAAGCATGGACAAACAGGATATTGCCAAGTCTGTCATACCCTTCAAGAATTTTCCTGTTGCCACGCTTCAGGCTCTCTTCCCGGAAGCCTATTATGGTAAGGCCCGCATCGGCCGAATATTCATTGATGATCGATTTGGGCTTAACACCCTCCTTCTGAATTACATATTTTATATTCCGGGCAGTGATGGGCAACCTGCCGCTTTCGACCAGGTCGTCCATCCTCTGCCGGACCTCTTTCAGTTCATCCTCGCGGCAGATGTCATATATCATAATATTGCTCCCCTCCCAATCGGGATGGCCCAGAATAATGAAGCTGAGCAGTATCATAAGGTTGGCATTATCTTCGTCAATACTCTTGATCCATAAATGGATCCCGTTCCTGTAAATTTCGGGCCTGCGGCTGGCAGCAAGGATGCAGACATCGAAGTTCCCTGATCTCACAAGCTCAATATTGTCAATAATATCATCCAGTTCTTCGGACTTCTCCTTGTCATAATCGAAGATAATCATATTGTTTTCCATCCCTGCTATCCCGGGTATCTGTATGGACTGTGCAATGGCAGAGGTGTTGGACGGCGAGATAATAGTATCAACATATACGGAGCTGTCGGCACCCACATTGTTTATGAGCCTGTTCAGTTCAGCCTTTGCCAGCTCAAAAGTGCTTTTTGAGTAATACCCGTCGATCCGGTGCAGGTAGGTGCCGAAACCGTACTTGTAGGATATCCAGCTTAATAACTTAATGGCGTTGTCCCTCTTAAAAGTGTTTTTTGATATGCATATGGCGCTGGGTCTCCATTCTGATTCTGCACCGCTCACCCTCTTTTTCTGGAAATAGACCTGCATCCTCCTGTTGATCTGCATTATGGTATTGGTGAAGATGGAGGCCAGGTTTCTCCTGTTTTTGTGATATGAATTGACGTATATATAGATCAGTATTATCATCCCAAATGCAAGCAATGTATACACCATGCTGATCTTGAACATCACCCAGGTGGCAACAATAAACCCGGTAAGGGAGATATACCATTTTGACCTGAAATAGGGCCTGTAAGAGGGTGATGACCCGAAGTGATTAAGAAACGAGATCAGGCAGAGCGAGCCGTAGGTCACCAGGAAGAACATGGATATTATCTGGGCCACAGCGTTTACATCACCAAGAGCAACAAAAACAAAAGCTATTATGCATGTAACAACAGATGCGTTGACAGGCTCGTTATCCTCTTTCCTTGTCCGGCAGAGGAACCGGTTAATGCCTGCCAGCGGGAACGACCTGTCGCCGGCAAGCGCCTGCAACGTGCGGGGGGCTACCATTACCGAGCCGAGGGCTGAAGATACTGTTGAAGCAGCAAGGCCCAGCGGTATGAAGACAACACCCCATTTTGCAATGTTCGCCATAATGAGCTGGTCTGACACCAGCTCTTCGGGGCTGGCTGAATGAGCCAGCTTATATATAATAAATAAATATATTACCAGTCCCCCGAAAGTGGCAGCCAACGTTCCCAGCGGAATTGACCTTCCCGGAGTTTTGAGATCTCCCGACAATCCCACGCCCGCCGTCATGCCGGTAAATGCCGGGAATATAATTGCAAAGACAACGAAAAAACTGTCCATATTGCGAAACTCGGCGTTGGCCAGGCTAAAGCCCGCTTCTTCTGCGTGTGGTGTTGTCCCCATAAAGAAAAGAAATAGTGATGCCGCCAGCACTACCACTACAATATAGAGGGCTTTTACCCCTTGGTTTGCCCCTTTCTTAACTATCAGCACAGAAAGAGCAAACATCACTGGAATACTGATCACCTGGCGGGGAATTGTAAAGCCCAGGGTTCCTTTGACAAAATCAAAGAAAAACTGGAAAGCCTCGGTAAATGCAATTACATAAAATGCAACACTTATGGCCTGTGACAGATAAAGGGCAATCCCGATCGTGGCACCTATATTCAATCCGAACGAGCGGGAGATGATAAAATATTCACCGCCGCCCTCAACCCTTTTATTGGTTGCTATTTCCGAAAGTGCCAGGGCGGTGGGAACGGTGACCATATGCCCCAGCATAATTATCAGTACAACACCCCAGAATCCCAGGGTGCCTACCGCAAATCCGAAACGCAGGAAGAGGATTGCTCCCAGAATGGTCGATATGCCCGTAAAAAACACGGGAGCGGTCCCGAATTTCCTGCCGGTATTTGGTTTCATCTGTTTTGTCAGTAATATTATCCCTTTCGGGCCGACACAATTATCAGCAAAAATATTAAAAAATTTATTCACCCGGATCAGTTTTGCAGCACGGGTATTCCTTTTGGAGCTCAGAAACCGGGAGTGAGGTTCTCCCATCTGACTTTCCAGGTACCGTCATCAGGAAAACCGGGATTGCCGGTTTTGCTTCCTTCCCAGCCGGCGCACATTGCTATCATCGGATAGTCCCCCTTCAGCAGCAGGTGCAGGATGAAAATAAAAATATCAGGGCGAATGTTGACAGAATTTTAAAGATCATTTATTATCTTGTTTTAATTTACGGATTGTTTTTACGGCAGATTACAGTAGATAACCTGTGCCCTGCACCCATGCTGAAAAGAACAATGGATAATCATTAACTTACAAAAGTATGAGAAAGATGATATTTATCACAGTTTTTACCCTGGCAACAGCTTTAGCAGGCTATATGCTGCCGGGGTGCAGTTCGCATACCGGCAGGCAGGGAGGTGCCGAAGCGGAAAGCCTGAAAATTCTCCTCGTTACCGGCGGTCACATTTTTGATGAAGACCGGTTTTTCGGTATGTTCTTCTCGTTCGGCGACCTTCGCGTTGACACCCTTTCCCAGCCCCTTGCCAACAGGGCTCTTCTTTCCGATTCGGTTGCCAAATATGATGCAATCGTTTTCTATGATATGTGGCAGGAGATATCGCCTGAAGAGAAGGAGGCCTATCGCGCACTGACAGAGCGGGGGACCGGACTGGTATTCCTGCACCATTCGCTGGTATCATATCAGGAATGGGATGAATTTACAGCCATTCGGGGAGGCAAATACTACGAAAGGGAATATGGCTATCCGCCGGAGAAACTGTCAGGTTACCGGCACGACATATATATGGACGTGTACGTTATGGATACATCACACCCTGTAACGGCTGGTATCGGCGACTTCCGCATCTTTGACGAGGGATACAGCAATATCGGGGTGCTGCCCGGTGTCACCCCGCTGCTCACTACCGACCACCCCGATTGCCATGAGATAATAGCATGGGCCCATACATACAACAACTCAGGGGTGGTATATATCCTGCCGGGGCATGACCGTCACGCCTGGGAGAATGAGAGCTACCAGACCCTTGTAGCCAACGCGGTCAGGTGGTCGGCCGCAGGTGCGCAAAACAAGTAGGATCCTGGTGCTATCGTCCCAGCATCTCTTCGGCCACCTCAACGACCGAGTAATAGGCTGGTTTGGTCTCCCAATCCCTGTCAAACAGCAGGGGATAATTTGTACGGCCCCGGACCGGGAAGTTGTTTTTCCACGAATCACCGTCGGTAACACCCCAGAACGTTACCCTGGATATCTTGTCACGATGCTTCAGGAATATTTCAAATATATCGCGGTAGCGCTCCGCCAGCTGCTGCTGAACCTCATCTGGCAGCCCTTCGGTATAGGGGTCAAGTCCCTCCCTCATCTCGGCAACCCTTGAAATATCGGCTCCCGAGTACTCCCATGCTTCAGGGAGGACGCAGATATCCAGCTCCGTTATCATCACATCGATACCGAGGGCGGCAAATTCGGTTATCGTCTTCTCTATCTCCGAAAGTGAGGGATGCGGCAGATGCCAGTGGCCCTGCGTCCCTATGCCGGTTACCGGGGCTCCGTTTTCTTGCAGGTAACTGATCAGCCTGATGGCGCCCTCCCTCTTTGCGGGATTCTCAAGGGAGTAGTCATTGTAGTAAAGCCCGGCATCAGGATCCGCCTCACGGGCATACTCAAATGCCTTCAGCAGGTAATCCTGCCCTATTATGTTGTACCAGTGGGTCTCCCTCATGGTACCGTCCTCATTGAGGGCCTCATTAACCACGTCCCATGCATGAATTCTTCCCCTGTACCTTCCGACAACAGTGTGGATATGGTCTCTCATCCTTTCCAGAAGGGCATCGCGGTCGAGAAAGTTGCCGTCCTCATCCCTGAACACCCACCCCGGTGTCTGGCTGTGCCATACCAGGGTGTGTCCTATCATGAACATACCGTTCTCCTCGCCAAATTCAACAAACCGGTCCACCGGTTCAAAATTGTACTCTCCCGGCAGAGGATGTATGGGACCCCATTTGCTTGCATTCTCGGGGGTAATGGCATTAAAGTGGACCTTAGTAAGCTCTGAGCCGTTTACATCCCTTTCATAGAACTGATTGGCATTAAGCGCGGTACCAATCATAAATGCCTCTTCATAATAGTCCTTGAGGCCTGCGGGGGCATAATCCCCGACGCTGCAGGAAGCGAGCAGCAGAACCAGGGAAAGAATAAAGCATGCCGGTAAAAAGCAAAATGTTTTTAATTTCATCTGTTCAGATTTTGGTTATTGATTATCATTTTTATCCTCGTCTTGCAGTGAGGTCCTTCTCGATGTTCACCATCGTTTTGTTGGTTAACGGGTAGGCAAGCATGATAAGTCCCCCGGCAATTCCGAAAACAGCCGGGAACACGCTCATCAGCAGCCTGATGCCGGTAACCGTTTCGGGTGACTGTACAACCAGCGGCACAAAGCCGAACAACTCAAGGATCCACCCTACAAAGGCACCGCCGAAGGTAAGTCCTATCTTCAGCGCAAACAGCGATGCAGCCATCACCAGTCCCGTTGCACGCCTCCCGAATTTCCACTCGCCGTAATCAGCAGCATCGGTATATATTGCCCACTGAAGGACCGATACCGACCCGAAAAAGAATGAAACAAGGATATTGAGCATGAACACAGGCATCACATTTCCGGGCTGCAGGAAGTAGAACAGGCAGGAAAACAACGCACTTGTAATGAGAAATCCCGAATAGACATTTTTCTTGTCTATTTTGTCTGAGAACCATTTGGTCAGTATGGCGCCGGTGAGGGTGGCTATAGTGCCGACAGTAACGAACGATGAGGTGAAGACCTCGTAGGTCAGGTTTATGTCAAGTCCGAACAGCGACATCTGCTGGTCCAGCACAAAATACCTGAAATAGTAGGGCGTGGATGATCCGCGCATCACAATGTATATCAGCTGGAACACGGTGGCAGCGGCAATCAGGACCCAGGGCCTGTTTTTCACCAGCTCTTTCAGGTCCTGCCTGATATTGGTCTGCTGCTCCTTTGGCGGCAGCACCCTCTCCCTGGTCGATATGAAGGTGATAAACAGAAGCAACACGGCAAGCAGGCCATATGCTCCCATGGTCATCTGCCAGCCGGCCTGTTCATTTCCTCCACCGAGGTGTTTCACGAGGATCAGGGTTGCCGCACCCACGATGGTCTGCCCGACAAATGCCGCTACAAACCTGAAGGAAGATACCCCGGTACGCTCCTGGGAGTTGGGTGTCATAACCCCCATCAGCGCGGAGTAGGGGACATTGACCGCCGTGTAACACATCATCAGCATTATATAGGTGATGTAGGCATAGATCAGCTTGCCCGAGACACCGTAATCCGGCGTCGTGAATGTAAACACCCCCACCAGTGCCATCGGGATGGCCATGGTGAAGATGTAAGGCCTGAACTTCCCCCACCGGGTACTGGTCCTGTCGGCTATCATCCCCATAACGGGGTCGGTCACCGCATCCCATATCCTGGCAATAAGGAACATCGTTCCCATTGCTGCCGCAGGCAACCCGAATACATCGGTATAGAAAATAGGGAGGAACACCACAAAAGTCTGAAAATAAAGATTTGAGGCGGCATCGCCGGTGCTGTAGCCTATCTTTTCGCCAAGGGACAGCCTTGGGGCGGATTTGCCCGGGGCAACAGCTTCAGCGCCACCCGCAGTGGTTTCACTATTTGTCATATCACAAAAGGTAATTGGTTATCAAATAATTATATGTTATCTGGCATTGATTTCTATTTTACCCGTAAAACAACCTTTTCCAGGTCCTCATCCCTGGAGGAGCTGCCCACCATTATCTCAAACTCGCCGGGCTCGACCACATACTCCATGTTGATATCCCAGAATGCAAGAGATTCAGGCGTTACAGCCAGGGAGACGGTCTTCTTCTCCCCGGGCCCCAGGTACACCTTCTCAAAGCCCTTAAGCTCCTTTACCGGCCTGGTAACCGAGCTGACCAGGTCTCTGACGTACATCTGCACCACCTCAGACCCTTCCCGGTTACCTGTATTGGTCACATCGGCAAGCACCCCCGTTTTCTCATCCAGGCTGATACTCTCCTTCTCAAGCCTTACATTGTCAATCCTGAATGTGGTGTAGCTCAGCCCGTATCCGAACGGGAACAGCGGAGTGACCTCATCAAAGAGGTACCCGCGGCGGGCAGAGGACTTGTGATTGTAAAATGCAGGTATGTGTCCCGCTGAACGCGGAACCGTAATCGGCAGTTTCCCCCCGGGGTTGCAGTTGCCGAAAAGCACATCAGCCACTGCATGCCCCGTCTCCTGTCCCAGATACCAGCACTCAAGCAGGGCCGTTGCATTTTCTGCGGCATAATTGACGGAAAGAGGTCTGCCGTTAAACAGCAGCACCACTACAGGCTTGCCGGTACCTATCATGGCCTTGAGCAACTCATCCTGCCTGCCTACCATGTCGATGCTGGTACGGTCGCCCATATGGTTGAGCATCCATGCCTCGCGCGAGGTCTGCTCGTTGCCGCCAACAGCTACTATAACGAGGTCAGCCTCTCCGGCCACCTTCACAGCCTCGGCTATCTGCCTGCGGTCCTCTTCAGGATCGGACGGCACCACCTCATCTTCGTTCCATGAGCCGCCGACCGTGATCTTGCAGCCCTCGCTGTACAGCACTTTCGCCTTATCACCTGCAAAGGCCCTGATGCCGTCAAGCACAGTGACCTCATTACCGGGAACACCGCTGTAGCCGCCCAGCAGGCTCCTGTCGGCATTGGGACCAATAACGGCAATGGTGCCAGCCTTATTAAGATCTACAGGCAGGAGATTGTCGCTGTTCTTAAGCAGGGTGATGCTCTCCTGTGCCGCCTCAAGCGCAAAGGCCCGGTTCGCCTCCGACCCTGAGATGCGTTCAGCCTCAGCCGGGTCTACATACGGGTCGTCAAACAGCCCGAACCGGAATTTCCACAGCAGCATGGGCTCAATAAGCTCATCCAGCTCCGATTCCTTTAACGTTCCTTCGCTAACCAGGTCAACCAGGTTAAGGTAGCAATCCGGCTCGGGAAGTTCGATGTTGACGCCGGCGCGGACTGCAAGGATGGCCGATTCCCTGCGGTCTGCCGCAACGAAATGACCATGGGTGTCGGGACGGTAGCCAAGCTCCCAGATCGCATAATAATCGGATACCAGATAACCGCTGAATCCCCACTCACCGCGCAGCACATCCCTGAGAAGCCACTTGTTGGCATGGGAGGGTACACCGTCTATCTCATTATATGCCGGCATGACACTTAT
Organism: Bacteroidales bacterium; assembly: GCA_007132715.1. Lineage (GTDB taxonomy): Bacteria > Bacteroidota > Bacteroidia > Bacteroidales > PUMT01 > PXAP01. Next base: position 13,789 of record SLOE01000117.1, on the reverse strand, counting down.
TGCACCGGCTTTCTGTATTGCCTCTTTGAAGGGATAGAGGAACGTTTCACGGAGAACCCGTTCGGAAACATTTACAGGGGCACAGTTCATGCCCGATTCCGGCTGGCCGTGGGCGGCAAAGTGCTTGAGCGTAGCTATCAGGTTCTTCCTGTTCCTGAAGGTGCGGTCGCCCTGGAAGCCCATCACCGCAGCAATACCCATCTGCGCCACCAGGTAGGGGTCCTCGCCGAAGGTCTCTTCCACCCTGCCCCACCTGGGATCCCTGGCAACATCAACAACCGGGGTGAGCGCCTGGTGTGCACCCCTGACCCGTGCCTCTTCGGCTGTCATGGTGTAAAGATCTTTTACCAGCCGGGTATTGAAGGTACCGGCCAGCGCTATCGGTTGCGGAAAGCTGGTGGCAACCTTTTCGGCAAGTCCGTGCAGGCACTCCTCGTGAAACATCACGGGTATACCCAGCCTGCTCTTTTCGATGAAGAACTTCTGTATATCGTTTGTGAGCACTGCCATCTCACGGGCGTTGCGGCCTCCCCCGGCATCGCCGGGGCGCCCGACCTGACCGGGGAACCGGCTGTCACTATATGATTTCCGGGCCTTTTCAGCATCAAATCTGCCGTTCTCATCGACCAGGGTCTCGTTCTTTTCATTCCATACACATACCATCTGTGCAGCCTTCTCTTCAAGCGTCATGCGGGAAATAAGGTCTTTTACCCTCTCTTCAGCCGGCAGCGAAGGGTCCTTGTAGGGTAAAGCTTCTGTTCTTTGGTTCTCTCTCTTTGACATCTGTTTTTATACTTTTAAAAATTTGAAATATTTCACATCTACCAGCCATACCAGGGATCAGGCACATAAATGATCCTCTCGAGGTCCATATAGTGTTCAAGGTCATGCTCAGGCGGTTCCAGTCCCTCCGGCAAAGGCTTTCCTGAAAAGCTCCCGAAGTACAGCACGCACGAATTGCGCCAGCGCAAAGCATCCCTCTCCTGTATCTTCAGCAGCGCCCTCACATGTTCATACCTCTCCCTGTCGATGAACTCTCCAACCGAATCCCATGCATCCTGCATCCAGCGGACCGTTTTTACACCTTCGTAATACTTATGGACAAGCTCATCCCACAGTGTCCTGCCCGACCTCATCGGGTGGTCCCAGCTAACATGGTGGAACCACAGAAGAAGATCCTCGGGTACCCGTTCAATATCCCTGAAGACTGACGCCACCGGCTCATGGTACTGTTCAACCGCGTTTGACCCGCTTGCGGTCCGGTCAAACCCGATACCCTGTTCATCCGCCCTGTGATAATAGACAGCTCCCCAGTCCGGTCTGTGATGGTGCTCGGTCCACGGCGCCGGGCCGTAGTGGTGGCCCTGGGCATACAGGTGTGTCAGTCCGAGCGGGTTCCTGTAATTGACGGCAGCCTCGCGCGACCTGAACATTATCTCCTTCACGGTACCGATGAACCGATCATCATTGGTGAATGTCATCCTCAGCCACTCATCGGCCAACGCTTCGGCAGAAAGGGTGTGGTCCCATGCCAGCCGGCCGAAGGCATACCAGCTGGACTGCACAAAGGGCTGCCCGGTCCAGTTACGGTCGGTTCCCGGGTTTATCACCCCGGCCATGCCGGTGAGGTTGTAATCGAAGACCTTGCCCTCCAGGATCATGCCTACCGTCGATCCCTCTCCCGCCGCGTATGTGTCGGCATTCAGGATCTCAGTGTACATGGGCCCCTTGTAGGCCAGGTGTATCCCGAAACCGAAATATTCCTGCGTCACCTGGAACTCCATCATGGTATTGGTGTTGGTTAGCGCCCCGAACAGGGGTGAGAACGGCTCCCTGGGCTGAAAATCTATAGGCCCGTTCTTTACCTGCACAATGACATTGTCCATGAACTTACCGTCAAGGGGCACGAACTCATCCCACGCCTCCCTGAAACGGTCTGTCCTGCCCGGGTCATATACAAATGCCCTCCACATTACTATTCCGCCGAAAGGCTTTACGGCCCGGGCAAGCATATTCGCCCCGTCGGCATGATCACGGCCGTAGCCGTGGGGACCCGGCTGCCCTTCCGAATCGGCCTTTACGAGGAAGCCGCCCAGATCGGGTATATATGAATAGATCTCTTCGGCCTTTTTGTTCCACCATTCGATAACCTGCGGGTCCAGCGGATCGGCCGTATCCAGTCCCCCGATAATCCTGGGCGAGTCAAAATTGGCAGACAGGTAGACCTTTATGCCCCAGGGGCGGAAGATGTCGGCGAGTACAGCTATCTTTTCCAGGAACTGGCCCGTCAGGAACCGTGCATCGGCATTAACGTTGTTGATTGCCGCCCCGTTGATGCCGAGTGATGCGTTCAGCCTGGCGTAATCGGTGTACCGAGGATGCCTGTACTCAGGCAGTGTTCCCCATTCCCAGAGCGAGAGCCCGGCGTAGCCACGCTCTACAAGCCTTCTTATGTTGTCCCAGTGATTGACCACCCGGTGCATGACACGGGGAGAGCTGCTCACCGGAAGGCTGCTGAGTGACTGGTGTGTCTGCAGCAACCTGAGAAGGTGAAAAGCACCGTAAAGCACCCCTATATCGCTTGCTGCGGCGATAACGACCGCACTGTTGCCGCTGACCGTCACCTGATCGATCAAAAACCCATCGGCACCGAGCACCTCAATCCTCCCTTCCAGACCAAGCGAGGCAACCAGGGGCGATCCCGAAGGAGTACCGGCAACAAGCGCCCCGCTGCCGGTGATGTGAGTGCTGAATGCAACCGGCCGGCCGAGCAATCCCTCAAGTCCCATCTCCAGCTCATCTTTCACGGCAAGCATGGTAGGGCTGCTCTCTTCAATGACCACCTGGCTTATGGCATTACGGTAGGCAGCAAGCAGTCCGGCATCCTGCACCTGCTCATAACGCAGCCACATCCGGTAGCCGTCATCGGCACAGACGACCGGTACAATAAATGGAAGAACTGATATTACAAGGAATGATCGGATAAGATTTTGTCTGACAGAGCCCATTTTCAGGAATTTTGGCATAAATGTAATATTTTCCGGGAAACCAGGAAATGCCCAATAAAACTATCTGACAACATGGATAATGTTTTTGAATTGTTTAATTATTCAGGGTTTCTTAATAACTTTATTTATTTTACCGGAAATTTTAACCATAGAATTATAAAAAATGAGCAAAAACCTTGTAATGTTACTGGCGGGGCTCTTGATCCTCGCTGCGGCAAATGCCGGCGAAACACGCCTCCTGAGGCAGCCGGCCGTAAGCAACGACCATATTGCATTCACCCATGGCGGCAACGTCTGGATAACCGGACATGAGGGCGGTGAGGCCAGGCGGCTGACCAGCTTCCAGGGTGTGGAATCATTCCCGAAATTTTCGCCCGATGGCAGGTGGATAGCTTTCAGCGGTCAGTTTGGCGGCAGCACAGATGTCTATGTTATCTCTGTTGACGGAAGTGAGATGAAACGGCTCACCTGGCACCCGGGTGCCGACCTGGTAAGGGGCTGGAGCCCCGACGGCAGGGTTATCTTCACGTCTGCAAGAAACAGCGCACCCAGCGGATATCCGCGTTTCTTTGCCGTGGGTTTTGAGGAGGGACTGCCTGAGCAGCTCCCTATACCCCGCGGATACAGGGGTGAATACTCACCCGACGGCCGCTATTTCGCCTACGAGCTGGTAAGACCGTCGGACGAGGAGTGGCGCAATTACAGGGGCGGCCAGAACAGGCCGGTCTGGGTGCTGGATATGGAGGATTATTCTCTGACCGAGCTTCCCCAGGAGGATAATGCCCGTAACCAGTACCCGGTATGGATCGGCAACACGATATATTTTCTATCGGACAGGGACTATAGTATGAACCTTTACAGTTATGATACCGGCAGCGGCGAGCTGACCCAGCTGACATTCTACAGCGAGTATGACATTAAATACCTCAGCGCGGGGGGCGGAGTGCTCGTTTACGAGTATGGCGGCGACATATACAGGTTTGATCCCGGCACCCGGACACATGAAAAGCTCAGCATAACCGTGCGCGGGGACTTCCCCTGGGCCATGACGGGGTGGAAGAACGTGGGCAATTTCGTAACCAACGGCTCACTCTCTCCGAGCGGTGTCAGGGCGGTGCTCGAGGCCCGGGGCGACATATTCACCGTACCCGTGGAGAAAGGCGACTGGCGCAACCTGACCGCCTCTCCGGGAGTGAGGGCCAGGAACCCCGTGTGGAGCCCCTGCGGCAGCTATATCGCCTGGTTCTCAGATGAAACAGGCGACTACAGGCTGATGATCGGGGGACAGGACGGACTGGAGGAGGCGCGCGAGATAGAGCTTCCCGAGCCCAACTTCGTATATACCCCGGCATGGAGCCCCGATTCAAAGTATATTATCTATACCGACGCCAACCTGAAGCTGTGGCTGGTAGAGGTTGAACCGGGCAATGTCAGGTTTATCGACCAGGACAGGTTCATCCATCCCCAGCGAACGATGGATCCCGTCTGGAGTCCCGATTCGAGATATATTGCCTATGCAAAGAGACTTCCCAACCAGTACCACGCCATCAAGGTGTGGTCGGTCGAAGATGACGAAGTGCTCCAACTGACCGACGGTATGTCAGACGCCGTATCACCTGCATGGGATGCATCAGGCAAATACCTGTGGTTCCTGGCAAGCACTAATTTCGGACTTAACACAGGCTGGCTCGATATGAGCGCCTACGAGAGGCCCGTAGAAAGAGCCGTTTACCTTATCGTGCTTGACAGTGAAGAGACCTCACCCCTGCTCCCCGAAAGTGATGAGGAGAAACCCGGTAACAACAACGGAAACAAGGATAACGGCGACGGTAACAACGGGGTTAAAGTAAAAATTGACCCTGAAGGTATTGACCAGAGGATACTCTCAATAGACGTGCCCGCCAGAAATTACTCCAACCTGGCAACAGCAGGTGAAGGGATGGTGTTCTACATGGAATCCGTTCCCGGGCAGGGAGGACCAACACTGCACCTTTACGAGCTGGACAAGCGCGAATCAATATCCTTCATGTCACCCGTCCACTATTACAGCATATCGGCCAACGGCAACAAGCTGCTTTACAGGTCCGGCAACCGCTGGGGCGTTGTCGACACCAAAGGGCGGCCCTCGCCAGGCGACGGACAGATTGATGTTTCAGGCCTGCAGGCCAGGCACGACCCGGCAAGGGAGTGGCGCCAGATATTCAACGAGGCCTGGAGGATATACCGCGACTACCTGTACGTTCACAACTATCACGGAGCGGACTGGCAGGAGGTGTACAACAGATACGAGCCGTTCGTTGAGCATGTAAAACACAGGGACGACCTGAACCATATCCTCTCGATCATGGGCGGTGAGGTGTCAATGGGACACTCATATGTACGGGGTGGCGACTATCCCGATGTACCGAGGACGCCGGCCGGACTGCTGGGAGCGGACCTGGAGCCCGATAACGGCAGGTACAGGATCAGCAGGATTTTTACCGGCGAGAACTGGAACCCCGACCTGAGGGCTCCACTCAGCGCCCCCGGGGTCAAAGTTTCTGAAGGCGATTATATACTGGCCATTGACGGTGTTGACCTGAGGGTTCCCGTTAACCCCTACAGCCTGCTTGAGAACAAAGCAAACAAGCAGACGGTGCTGCGTGTCAACAGCAGGCCCGATGACGAGGGCTCATGGCTGATCACCGTAGTACCGGTATCCAGTGAGATGGGACTGAGAAGGCTTGCATGGGTAGAAGACAACAGGAGAAAGGTCGATGAGCTGTCAGGCGGCAAACTTGCCTACGTCTGGCTTCCCAATACGGGCCAGGCCGGTTATTCCTATTTCAACCGCTACTATTTTGCACAACAGCACAAGCAGGGGGCGGTGATTGACGAGAGGTTCAACGGGGGCGGCTCGGCGGCCGACTACATGGTCGACATCATGGCACGCAGCCTGCACGGCTTTTTCAATAACAGGATAGATCCCGACCTGCCCTTCACCTCGCCGGGTGCCGGCATCTGGGGGCCCAAGGTGATGATCATAAATGAACATGCCGGTTCAGGAGGCGATCTGCTGCCGTTCATGTTCAGAAAGATGAACATAGGTCCCCTTGTCGGAACGACAACCTGGGGAGGACTGATCGGGATATGGGATTACCCGGCCCTGATAGACAGGGGCGCTATGGTGTCCCCGAGGGGTGGCTTCTACAATGTTAACGGCGAATGGGATGTTGAAAACATCGGCGTGGCCCCCGACATTGAGGTGGAGATGATCCCCGGAAAGGTTATCAGGGGTCAGGATCCCCAGCTTGAGAGGGCCGTGGAGGAGGCCTTGCGCCTTCTTGAAGAGGATCCTGTGAAGATCCTTCCCGAACCCGATCCACCGGTCAGATACCGCCGGGCACCGGCCAGATAACCCCGGAAAGGGTACAAGGGGAGGATTCTCGGTATCCGGGCTGGACACGGTCGGTAGCGGACTTACGATCAACATAACAGATAAGGATACATGTATCATTTATTGCTGCGGGCCGTGAAAGGGTATAACCTGACGCGGCCATCGGCACACGCGGCAGCCAGTAAACTTCCGTCGGGGCTGTATGCAAGTTTCCTGACACCCGATCCGGTAAAGAGGATGCTTTGCACATTGCCCTTTTCCACATCCCACAGGAATATCCTTGCATCATTCCCTGCCGATGCAAGCGTGGTGCCGTCAGGCGAGAAAGCAACGGCAAACAGCCGGTCTGTATGTTTTTTCAGGATGTGGCGTGCTGCCCTGGCACCTGCGTCCCATATTATCACCGTGCTGTCAAAACCGGTTGAAGCAATATGGCGGCCGTCATTGCTGAATCTGACCCCCTTCAGGTCTCCCGTGTGTCCTTCCAGGTCAGCTATCCTTGAACCTGTTGCCTGGTCCCACAGGGAAACAAGGTTGTCCCTGCTGGCGGTGGCAATGACAGACCCGTCGGGTGAAAGCGTAAGATCGCATATCTTTTCATCATGCCCGTGAATACGGAACAGTATTTCCGTCTCCTCCCGGTCCCAGTTGATAAATGTCGAATCCCAGCCGCATGAAACAAAGCTATTGCCTGAAGGATGCACCGAAACGGCCCTTACCCTGTCGGTATGTCCCTCATAAGTGCGAAGCTCCTCACAGGGACTGAACGACCACAACTTCAGATCGCCGTCAAAGCCGGCAGTGATTATCTCACTGTCGCCGGGCATAAATTCAGCCTGGTAGACCCAGGAAGAGTGACCCGCAAGCTCACAGACCATTTCCCATGAATTATACCCGTCAAAAACGCGGGCTGTACCATCGGCACTGCCGGTTACAAGGTAGCGGCCGTCGTAGCTGAAGCTGACAGAAAGGACCGTCTCATCGTGAGCCGGGATCTCAGTATTGATTATTCCGCCGCATCCGCTTAAAACAACCACAAGAACAGACAATATTGCGCAATATATAATGCGCCCTGGAAAAAGATCAGCCATTGTACAAAATCAAAAAAGGGGGTACTCAAAGCACCTGTCAGAACAGGGCCGCAAGATAACAATTCCGGAAATAACCTGTATGTGATACAGTAACGTTAACCGGAACCTACCAGAAGAAATAGTAAAGCAACCCCACTATCAGCAGAATTCCAGCCGCACCAAGGTTGAAGGCCCTGCCCGTGCGGAACAGCTCAGGCTTGACCTCAAAAGCTTTAGGATCAACCTTAGGCATCTTTGCATTCATAATAAAGATCATGCCTACAAAACCAAATGCCGAAGCCATCATGAAGATCGCCTCAAAACCCAGATGAGCAAGTCTTCCGATGAATATAATACCCAGCAGAAATGTTATAACCCCTGCAATGATAAACCCGTAACCAGCATTGGTCATGAAACCCACCCTGCCGGCAGCCACCGGCTTACCCTCTGTAAGCCGCCTGTCGGTAAGGCTGAGGGTCGTTGCAAGCAGCGACAGCAGGATAAAAACATACCCCATACGGAGGATGAACGGCATTTCAGGGAAGAGCAGCTTGATAACAATACCTGCCGGTATGGTCGTTATGGCGGTCCACAATGCAGCCCTTGCCGTGGCCTGCTTCCAGAACAGTCCCATGCCGAACACCACAACCACACCGGGGTATATATAGCCGGTGTATTCCTGTATGTACTGGAACGCCTGGTCGAGTCCCCCGAGCAGCGGCCTTGCCGAGAACACCGCAATAACAAGCGCGGTAAATGCAACAATCCTTCCCACCAGTACAAGCTCCCGCTCCGATGCATCCTTCTTGATGAAGGACTTGTATATATCCATCGTGAAAATGGTAGAAGCGCTGTTTATCATGGCCGAGAGCGAAGATACGATGGCAGCCACCAGCGCTGCAAAGGTCAGTCCGCGAATCCCCGCCGGCACAATATTCTTGAGAAGCCAGGGGTATGCCTCATCGGCCCTTTCTATCTCGCCTATATAGCCTCCGTCGCGCAGTATCTCCGGGTGCTGGAACAGCACATAGGCAGTTATACCGGGAAGGATCACAATTACCGGAATCAGTATCTTCAGATACCCGGCAAATATAAGCCCCCTCTTGGCGTGCTGGATACTTTCGGCCGCAAGGCCCTTCTGGATGATGAACTGGTTGAAGCCCCAGTAGCCCAGGTTAACCAGCCACATCGCTCCAAGGATAACGGCAAGGCCTGGAAGATCCCTGAAGGCATCAGTCAGTCCGCCGGCCCCGTCGGGCACGATGGTATCCTGCGGTATTATCATATTGAAATGGGGATAGGTCGCCTTCTCATAAATAACAGCAAGTCCCCGAAACACCCCTTCACCGCCCGACACGGCATGCAGTCCAAGAATCGTCGTTACAAGTCCCCCCCCTATCAGGAACACCACCTGCACCACATCGGTCCATGCCACTGCCTTCAGTCCCCCGTAAATCGAATAAAGGGCCGAAAACGCCGCCAGTCCCACGATACCCCACATCACGGGTATACCCATTATCCGGTTCATGGCAAGGGCGCCCAGCCATGCGACCGAGGTGAGGTTAACAAATACGTACACCAGCAGCCAGAATACGGCAAAGGCAACACTCACGCTTTTGTTGTAACGGCTCTCTATGAACTGGGGCATGGTGTAGATGCCCTTATCGAGGAAGAGCGGCAGGAAGTATTTGCCTACAATGATCAGGACAATGGCAGCTATCCACTCGTAAGCGGCAATACCCAGCCCTATACGGTATCCCGAGCCCGACATGGCAATAAAATGCTCGGCCGATATGTTGGCAGCTATCAGCGAGGCCCCTATGGCCCACCATTTGAGGGACCGGTTTGCCAGGAAATAATCCTGCGAGGTTTTCTGAACACCCTTTTTTGTTCTCGACACATAAAGGCCGATACTAACAATGATCAGGACATAGCATACAAACACTATGTAATCAATCAGTTCAAATGCTCCTTCCATGGCAGAGAATAATAAAACTTAATAATCAACTATTCCTGGACATAGCAACTCAGCATCAAATGGAACTTATTATTACCAACCTGCAGGGCCAGGATAATAAACCCATAAAGCAGATGAGACCGTCGAAGCCAAACACCCGCCATGTAATTATTCCCTGTACTCCGGACCTGCACCACGGCAGGGATAATCAGCAAACCGGCAGGGGTCCGGTTGAAGCGAACTGCGCTGCCACCGGATCAGGCAGATGGATATTTCAACAGGCGGATTATCCGCCGGGTTATTAGATTATGTAATGGTTCAGGATTGCCTCGTAAAGCTCCTGCTTACCGCTTACCTGCTCAGGCTCACCGTTCTCTATTGCAATCTCACGCAGATCCTTGAAGGTAAGCTTGCCCTGCTCGAACTCGGCTCCCTTGCCTGCATCGAAGCTTTTGTACCTCTCCTTCCTCATCTTCCGGTACGGCGAATTCTCAAGTACTTCATATGCTATCTCAAACGCCCTGGCGAAAACATCCATTCCGGCTATATGAGCAATGAACAGGTCCTCCAGGTCGGTTGAGTTCCTTCTTGTCTTGGCATCAAAATTTATCCCGCCTGTCTTGAGGCCGCCTGCTTCAATTATTACAAGCATGGTCTCAACCAGCTCATAAAGGTTTATCGGGAACTGGTCTGTATCCCATCCGTTCTGGTAATCTCCGCGGTTGGCATCTATGCTGCCGAACAAACCTGCATCGGCTGCCACCTGGAGCTCATGCTGGAATGTATGCCCGGCAAGGGTGGCGTGGTTAACCTCTATATTGAGCTTGAAGTCGCCGGCCAGGCCGTACTTGTTCAGGAACCCGATGATTGCAGCCGCATCATAGTCGTACTGGTGCTTGGTAGGCTCCATGGGCTTGGGCTCAATCAGGAAGGTGCCGTTGAAGCCGTTCTTCCTGCCGTAATCACGGGCCATTGTAAGGAACATGGCCATATGCTCAATTTCGCGCTTCATATCGGTGTTGAGAAGTGAAAAATATCCTTCCCTGCCTCCCCAGAAAACGTAGTTCTCACCACCCAGGGCCACCGTTGCATCGATGGCATTCTTGACCTGTACGGCCGCGTGGGTGACAACATTGAAATCGGGGTTTGTAGCTGCACCGTTCATGTACCTGGGATGGGAAAAAAGATTGGCTGTTCCCCAGAGCAGCTTCACTCCCGAGGCCCTCTGCTTCTCCTTTGCATATTCAACTATCTCCTGAAGCCTCTTTTCAGATTCTTTAATGGTGCCGGCCTCATCAACCAGGTCATAGTCGTGGAAGCAATAGAAGGGTATCCCCATCTTGGTTATGAACTCAAAGGCAGCATCCATCTTCTCCTTTGCCCTGACCATGGGATCGGGGTTGCCACCCCACGGGAAAACCTTCGTTCCCGGTCCGAAAGGGTCGCCGCCCGTGCCGCACAGGCTGTGCCAGTAAGCAACCGCGAACCTGAAATGGTCTTTCATCTTCTTGCCTGCAACCTCCTTGTTTTCGTCATAGTACCTGTATGCCAAAGGGTTTTTGGATTCCGGGCCCTCATATTTAATCTTTCCTATGCCCTTGAAATATTCCTTGTCTCCTTTTAGATATTCCATAATTGCTCTGTTTTTGGTTATAATTATTGTTTTTGTTGTTACTATACTAATTATCAATTCATACTGTAACCCGCCATGCCGGAAAAATGTGCGTATGTTAAATTTTGCTCATGGCTCGATTCATGTACCTTTTTGCATCTGGCAATTCAGCAGTTCCAACCATCCGGCGTAAGCTTCCTCGAGGGCAGGCTTCAGATTACTGTCGGGTTCAATCTTTTCCACCACCTTGAGCTGGCCGAACGCTTCCTCGAAAGAGAAATAGATACCTGCACCGACAGCAGCCGCCCTTGCCGCTCCCTGCGAACCTTCGGTGTTGTACAGCTCAATGCCGGCGCCGGTAAGTGTTGCAAGGCTTTTGCCGAAGATCGGGCTCAGGAACATGTTCGCCTTGCCGGCCCTGATCATCTCAGGGGTGATGCCGGTCTTGCCCATTATGTCCATGCCATACCTGAAAGCGAAGACGATGCCTTCCTGTACCGCCCTTATAATGTGGGCGCGGCTGTGAACGTTAAAGTTCACGTTCCCGACATGGCACCCTGTATCGCGGTTTCCGAGCATCCTTTCGCTGCCGTTACCGAAGGGCAGTATCCTGACGCCGTCGCTGCCGGCGGGGACTGTCCCGGCAATTCTGTTCATTTCGTCATAGTCGATACCCTTGCCTGCAACATTGCGCTTGACCCAGGAGTTCAGTATTCCTGTGCCGTTAATGCACAGAAGCACCCCCACCCTGGTTTTGTTCTTTTCGTGGTTGACGTGTGCAAAGGTGTTTACCCGGGACTTCGGGTCATACCTTATTTCGTCGCTCACACCGTACACGACGCCTGAGGTGCCGGCGGTGGCCGCTATCTCGCCGGGGTTCAATACATTAAGCGAAAAGGCGTTATTGGGCTGGTCACCCGCCCTGTAGGTTACCGGCGTGCCCTTCTTAAGTCCGAACAGAGAGGCAGCCTCGCCGGTAAGCCTTCCCTGGGTCGAGAATACAGGCACCACCTTTGGAATGAAGCCGGCGTCAAACCCGAAATGATCCATGATGACCTTCGACACCTCATGCTTTTTGAAATCCCAGAAGATACCTTCTGAAAGTCCGCTCGGGGTTATGCATATCTCCCCTGTAAGTTTCATGGCAAGGTAGTCGCCGGGAAGCATTATCTTGTGTATCTTCTTATATAGATCAGGCTCATTATCCTTAACCCATGCAAGCTTCGATGCAGTGAAATTCCCGGGTGAGTTGAGAAGCGAACCCAGGCACTCTTCGGTGCCTATGGCATTGAATGCCCTCTCTCCGGTCTCCACAGCACGGCTGTCGCACCATATTATTGACGGGCGCAGGGGTTTATGATCTTTATCCACCATTACCAGTCCGTGCATCTGGTATGAGATACCTATGGCAGCAATTTCACCGGGTTTGACTGAGGAATTGGTAAATAGCTGTTTTGTCGCAATAAGTGCATTTTTCCACCACATCTCGGGATCCTGCTCAGCCCAGCCGCTCCGGGGTGCGGAGATGGGCATCTCTTCATGCGGGTAAAAAGCGGAGGCTATGCATTCTCCGGTATCTGTGTCAATAACGCTGGCCTTTATAGACGAGCTTCCCAGATCGTATCCTAATGTCTGCATTCTCTCTCTTTTAATGGCGGCAGTTCCCGCCGGTGACAAATGATCTCAGCCTTGCGGCAGAGAGATACAAACATAAAAAAATTAATTGAAAAATTTATTTCCCGGCCCATGGTGCACTACCGGTGTCATTAGATTCTGGTACTTTCGAATTTTTAGGTAGTTTTGCACAGGAAGCCTGTCCGAAGTCCTGACCGGCATTGCCAGGCGATTCCTGAACGATAACTTCTGCAACATGGATTTTTACTTTCCGGTAAAGCGCTCAGCCTTCCAGGTAATGCTCAAGCCCGTCGGTCCGGCATGCAACCTGGACTGTACCTATTGCTACTACCTTGAGAAGAAGAATCTCTATCCTTTTGCCAAAGGTTACCGGCTTAATGATGACCTTTTAGAGAAATTTATAAAAGAATATATTCAATCACAGGACGTTCCGGTTGTAAGTTTTGTCTGGCAGGGAGGCGAACCGACAATGCTGGGAGTTGATTATTTCAGAAAGGCCGTTGAACTGCAGCAGAAATATGCAGAGGGGAAAAGGATTGACAATGCTTTGCAGACTAACGGAACGCTGCTAACCGATGAATTCTGTGAATTCCTGAACGAAAAGGGATTCCTGGTAGGATTGTCGATCGACGGGCCGCGTGAAGTGCACGACCATTACCGTGTTACAATAAAGGGAGAACCTTCCTGGGAAAAGGTAATGGAAGGTGTAAGGCTGCTGAAGAAACACAATGTCGAGTTCAATACCCTCTCAGTAGTTAATGACAAAACATCTGAAAAACCCCTGGAAGTTTATCGTTTTCTGAAAAGTATAGGCAGTCAGTTTATGCAGTTCATTCCAATAGTTGAAAGACATACAGCCGACACCGGCGAAGATGATGTACACCTGGTTCACCACCGTTACAGGGGCGAAGCAACGGTAACCGACTGGTCGGTCAAGCCGGAAAAATACGGAAACTTCCTTGTAAAGATCTTTGATGAATGGGTAAGAAAGGATGTGGGGACCTATTATGTGCAGCTTTTCGATGTGACCCTTGCCAACTGGGTAGGGGAGAGCAATCCCGGATTGTGCGTCTTCTCCGAAACCTGTGGCGACGCCACGGTGATGGAGCATAACGGCGACCTGTACTCATG